>CAZUBV010000032.1:0-5865 GCA_964618875.1 uncultured Flavobacteriaceae bacterium | reverse complement strand
AATGATTAAAAAGCTCCTTTTCTTACTTTGTTTCATTTCATTCTCCTATGGGCAAGTACAATCCCCAGAACAGTTTTTAGGCTACCCTTTGGGAAGCCAATTCACCAGACACCATCGTGTAGTGGAATACTTCAAGTACCTAGCAGCGGAAGCTTCGGGACAAGTAGCACTAGAAAAGTATGGAGAAACCAATGAAGGTCGCGAGCTCTACCTCGTCTTTATTGGCACTCCTGAACATATTGAAAACCGTGAACAGCTAAGACAAAAGCACATAAGTAGCCTCAACCAAAAAGGAACTAGTGATTTGGCCCTAGTATGGTTAAGTTATAATGTGCATGGCAACGAAAGTGTCAGCACAGAAGCTTCGATGCAAACCGCATTTGAACTACTCACCTCAAGAATAGACTACCTCAAAAATACGCTAGTAATTATAGATCCTTGTATCAATCCCGATGGACGCGACCGATACGTAAATTGGTATAATCAAACAAAAAACAGTTTAGTTCAGGTAGATCCAAATAGTGCAGAACATTTTGAACCTTGGCACTCCGGACGAACCAACCACTATGTATTTGATCTAAATCGCGACTGGGTTTGGATGACTCAGGCAGAGAGTAAAGCGCGACTTCCGCAGTACCAAAAATGGATGCCGCATATACACGTCGATTTCCACGAGCAAGGCGTTAACGAACCATACTATTTTGCTCCAGCTGCAGAGCCACTTCACGAAAGAATCACCGAATTTCAGCGCAGCTTTCAAGTCGCTATCGGAAAAAATCACGCAAAATACTTCGACAAAGAAGGGTGGCTTTATTTTACTAAAGAACGATTCGATTTACTCTATCCGAGCTACGGCGACACCTATCCCACCTATAATGGGGCTATTGGTATGACCTACGAGCAAGGCGGAAGCGGAAGAGCGGGCCTTGGTATTCTAACAAACGAGGGCGATACCTTAACCCTTAAAGATCGAATCGCGCATCACCATACTACCGGATTATCAACCGTTGAAATGGCTTCAAACCATTCAAAAAAGTTGCAAACTGAGCTATCCGAGTATACTAAAAAAGGGTTTGAAGATTCAAGCACTTATGTTATTTATGGGAAAAATGATCACATAAATGCATTAAAACAACTTTTAGATAATCATGAAATCACTTACGGATACGGTAAAGGAAGTCTCGTAAATGGTTATCATTATCGAAGCAAGACTCAAAAACGAATCAAAGCGGACGAGAATACCCTTATCGTACCCACGGGTCAATTAAGGAATAATCTTATTCATGTTCTTTTTGAGCCTGAAACGAGGTTAACCGACTCCATTACCTACGATATAACAGCCTGGTCATTACCCTTCGCATATGACCTAGACGCTATTAAATCAGACAAACAAGTTCCGTACAACCTAACTAAAACGGAGTCTGAAATTCAATTTGAAAAAGGAGCCTATGGCTATGTTCTTGAATATTCTGGCTTCCAAAGTCAGAGAGTCTTAGCACGACTTTTGAATATGGGAATGACTATTCGAACTAACTACGAATCATTTACTCTTGAAGGAAATACGTATCCTGCCGGATCCAGTATTCTATTAACCAAGGAAAATACCAATTTAGAAATGACCCTAGAATCGCTTCAAACCGAACATGGGGTAATATTCACTGCAGTACAAACCGGATTTGTTGACAGCGGAAAAGATTTTGGGTCTCCATCGGTAAAAAAGACAAAAGCTGCTAAAATTGCCCTGTTAAAAGGTAATGGAATAAGTTCATACAGCTTTGGAGAGTGGTGGTACTTTTTAGAACAAGACCTCAGCTATCCCTTAAGTGTTTTGGAGACCGAGTATGTAAGCTACATCGACCTAAGTGATTACGATGTACTTGTAATGCCCGATGGTAACTACAGAAATTTCTCAGAAAACACCTTAAGTAAGATCGAAAAATGGGTGTCAGATGGAGGTAGACTAATTGCTCAAATGGGCGCATTAAGGGCATTAGAACGTCAGGGATCTTTCGGAATCCAAACTCGAAAATCATCTCAAGATAATCCAGATCCATTATTACCCTACGGTTCAGCAGAGCGTGAGTCAATTAAAAATTACATCACCGGTGCAATTTTCAAAGCTCATATCGATACTACTCACCCTATTGCATTTGGTTATAGCACTGATTATTATGGTTTAAAATTAAGCGAAGAGGCATACGAGATACTTGATTCGGGCAACTTAGCCTATTTCGAAAAAGGAGTAAAACCCATTGCAGGATTTGCGGGTCAAAATACCCTTCAAGATCTAGGAGAAAGCCTGTTTATTGGTGCTGAATCTCATGGTCGCGGCAGTGTGGTCTACTTCACAGATAATCCAGTTTTTAGAGGCTTTTGGTACGGAGGTAAACGCCTTGTAGTGAACGCCTTGTTTTTTGATTTCTAATCAACTAAAAAGGGAGCCAATTGGCTCCCTTTTTACTATTCCGTTGTTGCTTTCGAAGCATTCTCCAAAGCTTCTACTAACAGGTCTGATTTAAGTAATAAATTATACCAATTCAAAATCTTTTTCATATCACTGAGGTACACCCTGTCCTCATCGTAATTTGGCAAAACAGCAAAAAAGTACTCTTCTATTTCTAGTTTATCAGACTTGTGTGTTACTGCTGAAGCACCTCCGCTTTCTTTTTCGTAAACAGCTCGGAACACATCTATTAGCGGTACCTCTTTGTCTAGGGTATACACTGCAATTTCAGATAGGACACTAACTTTTGCGCGAATCGATACGGTTACCTTTTTTTGATCTACGAGCGATTCACCAACAAAGCCTCCTTTGGTTTGGGCAATTAATTTAAATAGTCCGGGCTTTCCGCCGATTGCAATAATTTTTTCTAGTGCCATAATTTAGTTAACGCTTTTTAGGTTGGTAATATTTCATGCGATAGTCAGCTTGGGTGAGCCCTTTAGCAATTTTATCGAGCTTTCCTTTAATTAAACGTTTCTTCAAAGAAGAAAGTTTGTCAGTAAATAGGACTCCTTCAATATGATCGTACTCATGTTGAACGATTCGAGCAGCCAAACCGGTGAATTTCTCAGTATGCCAATCAAATTTTTCATCTTGATATCTGATGGTCAATTCTTCATGCCTTTGAACATCTTCTCTAATATCGGGTATACTCAGACAGCCTTCCGTAAATGACCAAACAGCTCCAGCCTCTTCGAGAATTTTAGCATTAATAAAGACCTTTTTAAACGAAGCTAGTTGAACCTGTTCTGCAGGAGTTAAATCTTCATCTTTTGAAAACGGAGCGCCATCGATAACAAATAAACGAATTGATTTTCCAATTTGGGGGGCTGCTAGACCTACTCCCTCGGCATGATACATGGTCTCCCACATGTCTGCTA
This sequence comes from uncultured Flavobacteriaceae bacterium, assembly GCA_964618875.1. Classification (GTDB taxonomy): domain Bacteria; phylum Bacteroidota; class Bacteroidia; order Flavobacteriales; family Flavobacteriaceae; genus UBA3478. Next base: position 2,481 of record CAZUBV010000032.1, on the reverse strand, counting down.
TCAACGTATCTAGATTCGGGAAGTCTGAGCTAATTTCAGCTGCCACTTTTTTTAATACCGGATCTCCGTAGGCTACAATAGGTAATATCATACTTTCTTATCTAAATAGGATTGAAGAATTAGCGCAGCGCTAACTCTGTCCACCACCGATTTATCTCGACGCATTTTCTTAGAGGCTCCAGATTCAATTAAGCTTTTAGTAGCCATTTTTGAAGTAAATCGCTCATCTTGCCAGGCCACCTGAAAACCTTGATTGCTAATTTTATCGGCATACGATTCTATGACACTCATCGATTCAGAAGCTGTACCATTCATTTGGGTGGCCTGACCAATCACCACAAGAACTATTGGCTCTTCTTGTCGCAAAAGATTCAGTCGCTGAATGAGATTTTTGGTCTCTACGGTTTCAATCGCACTAGCAATACCTATTTCAGAGTACGCTGTTGCAATACCGGTGCGAACGGTTCCAATATCTAATCCTATGATTCGATTCAATGGTGAATTTTGCAACAAAAATAGAAGAATTTGAAGAGTCCTATACGCTATAGCTAGCTTATCTTTGCGGAAAATAACAAAGAATGAACGAATTAAGACCTCTGATAGAAGCCGCTTGGGAAAACCGTGAACTGCTAAACGATGCCACTACTCAATCTGCAATTAAAGCGGTTGTCAATGCCGTAGACCTTGGTCAGCTTCGTTGCGCTGAGCCCAATGAAACAGGCGGATGGAGTATTAATGAATGGGTAAAGAAAGCTGTAGTATTATACTTCCCGATCCAACAAATGGAGGTAATTGAGGTTGGTATTTTCGAATACCATGATAAAATGCCTCTCAAGAGAGGGTATAAAGAAAAGGGAATACGTATTGTGCCAAACGCGGTGGTACGACATGGTGCCTATGTGGCAAGTGGAACGATTTTGATGCCAAGCTATGTAAATATTGGCGCTTATGTTGATAGTGGGACAATGGTAGACACGTGGGCAACCGTAGGTTCTTGTGCCCAGATAGGTAAAAATGTTCACTTAAGTGGAGGGGTTGGTATTGGAGGTGTTCTCGAACCCTTGCAAGCAAGCCCTGTGATTATAGAGGATAACGCATTTATTGGATCTAGATCTATTGTAGTTGAAGGGGTACGTGTGGGCAAAGAAGCAGTGCTTGGCGCTAATGTTGTTCTTACAGCCTCAACGAAAATTATCGATGTAACTTCAAGCGAGCCTGTTTTTTATACCGGCGAAGTTCCTCCTAGAAGTGTCGTAATTCCAGGAACCTACACCAAAGAATTCCCAGCTGGCAGTTATGGTGTATCCTGTGCACTGATTATCGGACAGCGAAAGGAAAGCACAGACAAGAAAACCTCGCTAAACGATGCCCTTAGAGAATACGGGGTATCCGTCTAAGACTTTTTGATTCCAAAAGGGGTAAATACACTTTCTTCTCGCACTGTGGCGTCACGAATAGCTCGGTTCTTTTTGAGAGATTCTGGGGTTTTATATCCGCGTTTGTGATCAAGGTGGACGCATATTGCACTGTAACGGATTTGTACGCCCTTTATACCATAATTTACCAATCGCTCACCTAGCTCCCGGTCTTGACCTCCGTATTGCATTCGCTCATCGAACCCGTTGACAGCTAGAATATCGGCTAGCCACCCCGAGGCGTTATGTCCGTTCCAAGTGGCTTTAGTTGGGGTTAATCGATTGAATAACTCGGCTAGTCTTCCCTTAGCACTTAGCTTTAGATTTTTATGTGACTGTCCTACCCCATGCTTTACAAGCCAAGAGCGATTAAAGCATCGTTGGTTTTGGATATCATAGGTACTTATTAGCTCTGATGTAGACATTGGAAGCATAAAATAGCCTCCCGAGAGAAAACAACCTTGACGTCTCTTGTCAAAATGAATAGTTAAAAAATCATTCCTAGGAATACAATCACCATCGGTCATCACTACATAAGGTGCGTTACAAGCGAGTAATGCCTTGTTTAGAATTCGCGATTTCTGAAAACCCTCATCCTTTTGCCAAACATGAATGATCGGATAGGTCAAGACTGCCGATAACCGAGTGATGAGTTCTCGCGTCTTTTCATTAGAACCATCATCAGCAACAATCAACTCGAACGCTCTGAATTGTTGCATTTCGAAACCCCACAACACCTTTTCTAACCAACGCTCGGCATTATAGGTACTAACAATAACTGAAATTTCTATAGCATTCATCACCAGTAAAAATAGGAAAGTCTTTACTTTGCCCCTAGCCTATGAAACTAAAAGAATATTTTCCTTCTGCCATTCAAAGTTGGAGACTGAATCGAATCAGTGCCAAGAAGCTAAGAGCAGGCAAAGAACAGCTTCCTTTGGTGGTATCAGTGAAATCCTTTAAGCCTAGGATTCATCTTGTGCACCTTGCGATAAAATCGGTTTGGGCACAATCCGTGCTACCACAGCATACGGTTTTAGTGCTGCATGAATCCCACCAACATTCG
>CAZUBV010000031.1:0-12711 GCA_964618875.1 uncultured Flavobacteriaceae bacterium | reverse complement strand
TAATAATTGTCTGGGTATTCTTCCGGTTCCCAAATCAAATCGACATCCCAATTTAGCAGCCTACCTTCGTATAAATTCTCAGAAAACAGCGAATAATTTTCATAATAGTACTTCTCAGAAACACTAGCCGTATCAATGGGCTTAAAAGCATATCTACCTACACCCTCATCCTCAGCATTTAGCCCTAAATCCTCGGCAAGTCTAGCCAGCTTAGTTCTAACAATTGAATCTCTAACATATTTTACAAAACGTCTATAATCCTTGTTAGATACTTCTGCCTCATCAATTAAAAACTTTTTTATCGAAACTTCTCGTTTTGGCGCATTTGCTAATCCGAATGGGTCTTCAGATTTTCCTATAACACTAGCCCCACTAAAGGGACCTACCATAACATTTTCTTTTGGTTTAGGCTTGCGTAAATCAAATGGAGACCTTTGCGATTCAGCGTCAGGTACGATCGCAAAAACCAAGAAGATAGTTACAATTATAAATCCTTTTCTTATCAATTTATAGCAATTAAAAATCAAATATAACAATTTACTGCATCGAACGTCTGAAGGCAGAGAGCCACCGTTCAGGAACTTCATTATTTAACGCAAAGCGATAATCCGATTCTAAACACGGTAGTAAGAAGGGCTTGTCCGATGGACGTGCGGCACGTTCGAATTTTCCTTTTGGCACCTCTATCCACCAGCGTTCTGAGCGCAATGAGCGATAAAATATCAGGTGCTCTAGGTCTGTTGGCACATTAAATTTTACAAAATCTGGATTATCTGCTGAAGGGTCTTCATATATCCGAAGTGAAAAGCCTTCAATAAAATACCAGAACATCTGGGCGGCTAAGGCCATTGACTTAGAGGTATTCGCTACCTCATAAACGCCAGCAACATTCAAAGCATCTGCAATTCCGGCATAGCGCATCAGGGCACATATTTCGCGTCCTGTAAATCCGTTAGGAGAAGCTTCAGAAACTTCACCCAGCGCGCTTGCTTCAATACTTTTCATATCAACACTCAACAAATCAACACCTCTAAGCAGTGGCTCTGCACCTCTAATATCATTAGTTAGGGAACCTAAGCGGTGGGATTCAAAATACAGCTCGTCAAATAAATCAAGTTCTTCTTGCGCCACAAAAAAAGACTGATACCCTAGCTGAGTGAGGTGGTACAAATTATTTGGAGGGTCGGTAATGATTCGTGACAAATATGACTCTGCAGCAACCATTTCTTCACCAATACTAAGGTCAAATTTCGAATCAACTTGGGTCAAATGAACCATTTTGCCTAAGCGATCAAATCCGCGATAGCTGGCATAGGTAAGCTCTTGTACCGCACCGACAACAAATAATAGGCAGTTCTTTTTTAATAATTCTGCTGTGAGTTGGGCAAGTAAGTATTCGGTATCTGGAATCGTGTCTCCGGCATGTATTGACCCTAAATCAATTAGATTAACCGACCAATTTCCGGTGTAGAGGGGGTACAAGGCCGATCGGAAGGCGTCTGAATCAAATCGATCGACACGCTTTCCAAAAGGTGTACGGTGTTCTAAAACAGTGAGCAGCACCACTGACCCTTCTACAATTGCAGGAACACCTCTTTTAGCGCTGTGTTTTATCAATTGCTTTCCTATACTCTGAGTGGGAAGTAACTCGCTGAGGGCGAGTACCGAATCACTGACAGGAACAAGAAAATCGAATGTCATAAGTACCTACTATTTTTTCTTAGTGGAAGCTTTCTTTTTAACTGCAGCTTTTTTGGGTTTTGACGCCTCAAGAAGCGACTTCACCTCTTCTAAAGTAAGTTCAGTAACATCGACCTCCTTAGCGAGTTCGAGCTTGGTTTTACCACTAATAATGGTATGTCTACCCCAACGGGCTTTTTCGATTCGAATTCCTTCTTCGGGCCACTGCGCAATAAGCTTTTCGCGTTCTTTAACCTTTTTCTCTTCGATCAAGGCGACCATGTCTGACTCACTGAGCTGGTCAAAATCATAACGTTTATTCACGTTTATAAAAAGCCCATTCCATTTAATGAACGGACCAAAACGACCAGAGCCTTTGGTCACTCCGTGACCTTCATATTCAAAAATAGGTGCATCGGCTCGTTCCTTGGCCTCGATAAGCTCTATTGCCCTTTCGAGTGCGATTTCAAAGGCGCTGTCTTGTTGTTCCAGCGACACAAACTTTTTCCCGTACTTGACATATGGACCAAAACGTCCAATGTTTGCTTCGAGCTGTTCTCCTTTGTAATCCCCTAAAGTCCTCGGCAGTTTGAAAAGATCTAATGCCTCTTCAAAAGTGATACTGGTAATCGATTGATGTGGTAAGAGACCTGCGTATCTCGGCGAATCGCTATCATCTGGACTTCCGATTTGTGCCATTGGACCAAACCTTCCTAAACGCACAATAACTTGTCTACCTGTCTGAGGGTCCGTTCCTAAAAAACGCTCCCCACTTGCACGATCGGCTGTATCGCTAACCGTATTCACAGTAGGGTGAAAATCATCATAAAATTCTCGCATCAGGGTTCTCCATGCAATCTCACCAGCAGCAATTTGGTCAAATTTTTCTTCGACTTCTGCGGTAAAATGATAATCAACTATAGACGGAAAGTGTTCGATTAAAAAGTCGCTAACTACAAACCCAATATCGGTAGGTACGAGCTTACCCTTATCTGCTCCAACCTTTTCGGTTAGGGAGGCGGTTTTTACTTCACCGTTTGAAAATCGGAGCTCTCGATACGAGCGTTCGGTACCATCGATAACACCTTTTTCAACATACTTCTTATCCATTATGCGGCTAATTGTGGCAGCATAAGTAGATGGGCGGCCAATGCCCAATTCTTCTAATTTCTTTACTAGGGCGGCCTCCGAATAGCGGTAAGGTGGACGGCTAAATCGTTCAGTTGCCGTCAGGTTAACCAGATCTACTGATTGACCCACTTCAAGCTGCGGAAGTAGACCGTTTTCTTCATCATCTTCATCATCAGTACCTTCAAGGTATACCTTCAGGAATCCTTCAAAAGTTATGACCTCTCCTTGAGCGATAAACAGGGTTTTATGCGAAGAAGCAGCGATACTAACCTTAGTGCGTTCTAGTTGAGCATCACTCATCTGAGAAGCCATAGTGCGCTTGTAGATAAGTTCGTATAATCGGGCCTCATCGCGCTCTAGACTAGGCTGCTTTTGTGTCATTTGTGTCGGACGTATCGCCTCATGCGCTTCCTGCGCTCCCTTAGATTTTGTGGTAAATTTTCGTGCCTGAACGAATTCGGGACCATATTGGGTTTCAATCGCAGCAGTAGTCATCGCAATCGCCTCTGACGAGAGGTTCACGCTGTCGGTTCTCATATAGGTAATAAGTCCTGCCTCGTATAATCGCTGAGCTACCTGCATGGTTTTGCGAACCGGAAAATACAGCTTTCTAGAAGCCTCCTGCTGCAAGGTAGAGGTGGTAAATGGGGCTGCTGGCGATTTTTTCGCCGGCTTCTTTTCTAGATCAACGATCGAAAAACCTGCTCCCTTGTGCAGATTTAAAAAGGCTTCGGCCGAGGAGTATTCGTTGAATTCTTCAGCTCCCTTTGCCTCGAATTTTGCACCCTTATCGGTGGTGAATAACCCCTTTATTTTGAAACTGGCCTCGGTAGTAAACGCTTGTATTTCACGTTCTCTCTCAGTAATAAGACGAACTGCAACAGACTGAACGCGTCCGGCTGAAAGGCCTGGCTTAACTTTTTTCCATAAAACTGGTGAGAGTTCATATCCCACAATGCGATCGAGCACGCGACGGGCCTGTTGGGCGTCTACCAAATGCTGATCAATTGTCCGTGGATTTTTAATCGCCCGTTCAATAGCCGACTTAGTGATACTATTAAATACAATCCGCTTTGTTTTAGCTTCAGGTAGCTCTAGGGTTTCCATTAAGTGCCATGAAATCGCCTCTCCTTCGCGGTCTTCATCACTCGCAAGCCATACTGTTTCGGCTTTTTGAGCGAGATTTTTTAATTTTTTCACCTGCGGTTTAGCGCGATCGCTGACCACATAGTTTACGGTAAAATTGTTTTCAATATCAACACCCATATCGCTCTCAGGAAGATCTGCGATATGCCCATAGCTGCTCTCTACAACAAAGTCTTTTCCTAATATTTTTTCAATAGTCTTGGCCTTAGCCGGTGACTCTACGATCACTAAATTTTTCGCCATAGCGGGAGATTGATGCAACACAAAAGTAGAACCTTTTTAATCATCGGTTAAGCGGAAGTTCAAAAGAAAGACACAAATAAAGCCGCAAGAGGCTCAATGTTAATTACTTACATTTTTTGAATTTCTTGATCCATCCAAGCAAGACGGCTATTGAGGTAGCTCTTTAGCGCCGCGATTTCGGCATCATAATTAACGGGGATCCCCGACCATTTTTGAAAATTTCGATCGATCGCTCCGGATTCTTTAAGTAAACGTACATCACTGTCGATCTTAGCTTCTATTTGAGCGTATGAGAGGGCTGATGTGCGAAGTGACTGCCAACGAGATTTAAGGGTTTGAATAAACGACTCGTCTTCTAATAAGATATCCCACCAGAAGGGAACCATCCAAGCATCACCCGAAACATAATCATTGTAGTTTGCGATCCAATCATTATCAGGTACTCGCCCCCATCTGCGATGGTAGCCTATGTTTAAATCCCAGACTGGCCCAAGAACAATGGGGCCCTCACGATCTTTGTATAGAAAAGTACTCAACCGGTACGCATCTTCATTCATGGTGAGTTCGTTGAGCAAGAAAAAATCAACAAAACTCTGAAGATCGACCAAATCTACATACGATCCATCGCCTGCCAAAAGCGCCTTCTCAAAATCATCTATTGTTTTTTTCAGATAGGTCTTTTGCGAGGCTGTAATCAATTCCGCCCGTGGATACTCATAAACAAAGTAAGTCTCTAGGGTTTGATTAGAATGATAGGGCGGACCAAATGGTGATTCCTGGAGCAGTTCACCATGAATATCGTAATTGGATCTAAAACTGTTCGTTTCGCTATATCTGGCATCGTCATCCCAGTTGTTATCAAAATACGAAAGCGGCTGTCCCTCACCTAAACCTCCTCCAGAGGTCTTGTCAATTTTGAAAACATAGCCACCAGTGAGGGCTGAACCTGAATTGTCTGCTGTAGATAGTTCTGCAATTGCTATCCTATTCTCATCGCGCTTGAGCTTTTCCATAAGCAAATACAACCCTTGGTACTGACCATCTATTTCAAGTTCAATAAATCGCGAGCGTGCCGCGTAATTACCCATCGACCTGAAAATTTCATACCCTAGTCGATGGAATAAAAAAGTGGTATCGAAAATAGTATTGGTTGAGGCTCTAAACACCTGTCCCATAAGTATCCAATCCTCCTCGGCGGGCATTCCGAGTAATTCAACAGCCAAATCGTTGTCGGCCTGATCCCATAGTTCAATTCCGTATGACTTTTTATCCGAGAGACGGTATGAGGTTGAACCTCGATATTCGATTCCCAAACGCCCGGTATAAGTCAGCGCATTTCTCTCATACAGACTAATCACTCCTCCAACTTTTGGCTCATTTTGGATAGGGCCATCGGATCGAATCTGCACGTACGGTAACACATCACTTGAGCGATCAAGAGCAAATTTCGGAGCATCCGAGGTGCCTAGTTGCAATTCACTCGTGCACGAGGTAAGAAGTACTAGAACTAGTAGGACAGTTAACGGATAATATAAGCGGATGGGTTTTTGAACCTTCATGTTTCTAAATCGTTAATAAATCTTAATTTTAAAGAAATCTAAACTTATGAATTTTATCCGACTGCTTGAGTCTGGCGACTTAGGTCTTCGATTTCTGATCACCTTACTTTTTGTTAGTCTATTAATACTCATCGCTAGCTACAAGAAGAGTAGTCCAAAACGCAATACCTATACCTATTTCGTAATTAGTATCGTTGTCTTCTTTCTTTGCTTTAGTCTCAACACCATTGATCTGAATCTCGGCATGGCGTTAGGACTCTTCGCTATTTTCGGAATTATTAGGTATCGAACCGAAGCGATTAAGGCCCAAGAGATGACTTACCTTTTCGCGTTCATCGGACTAGCGGTGATCAATGCCTTAGCACCTTTTAACCCCGAGAATGAACTGATAGCCATAAACGGAATGATTACCCTGAGCATCGCAGCCGCTCAAAAAGTACTTCTTGACCGAGATCTAGAGGTAGCCAAAAAAGAAGAACTCTGCAAAACCGTACTCACCCTCTCGCTAACCGAAGCAGAAATAAGTGAACCCGATCTGAAATTTGACTTTGAAAAAAAGTTTGAAAAACCTGTTAAGCGCATTGAACTTTCACGAGTAGACCACAGTAGCGGGCAAATCACCTACAACATCTATCACTAAATGAACAGACACCTTTTATTCGGCATACTCTTTCTTAGTTTCAGTAGCCTAACGCTTAGCGCGCAAGAAACCACCAGACAATGGATTTCTGCCACCTACGAGGCTTTCGAATCAAAACAAAGCACCCTAAAACTAAGCCAGCGGTTTCGTTGGCGCGAACAAGAGTTTCACCTTTGGATCTCCGAAGTTGACTACAAAACAGATTTAGGTAATGGATTTTCGGGTGGACTAGAACTCCGCTATCTAATCGAGAGTGACCGCAGAGGAGCGGTTCAAGGAAATCGTTCGAGCGGACGCGTGCGGCTCAATCTCTATCACGAGGTCAGATTCGGCAGCTTCGAGCTTGAAAACCGAGCAGGATTACAGTACAGGCAGCGATTCGATGATGGAGACGACGAGCTTGTTTTTCGCTTTCGCCCTCAAATCACTCCAAAAATCAAAAACTTTAAACACGACCCAACTTTCGGTGTAGAATACCTTCAGAATATTAACGTCTCGCCGGATTACAGCATTAGATACCGTATCGAGGTTCCATTTAAGTGGGAGCGCAACCGATTTGAATTGGGTTACTTTTTTGAGCAGTTCAACTTGCTATCACAACCTGATCAACATGTTATTTTCTTGAATTACCAATTAAGTAGGTAATTAAAAATCATTCTTAATTTCTAGTTTTCGAAATTGCGGATCTATTCCGCATGAAATCTAACCTACTCATTTTTCTTATTCTTTTAATAGAAGCAAACGTGTTTGCCCAGAATAAAAGTGCTTTCGAATTTGTCAATGAAAACAGAATCATTGGTGAAGTTCACAGCGCTTATCAGAGTTCAGATGTAATCTGGAGTAGTCGTCATTATTTAAATGCGGATTTTTGGATTGACTATCGAAATAAAAAGTCAAACTTCAGACTCTTCAGTAATGTGGGATGGCTGTCTGGGAAATCAATAAGCGATGCAATTGGAGACATTTATTTGGCCTCCAGTATCGATGGTTTAGATGCATTACGTATCCAAAATCTATGGCTGAGCTTTCAGGATAGTAATGAAAGCTTTGAAATTCGTTTAGGAAAACAAGCTGTGGATGATGAATTTATAATAACTGAAAAAAGCAATCTTTTCATTCATGGGGCAGCTGCGTATGTTTTCACCCTATCTATGAATGCACCACAATGGCCTGCAGCTTCTTGGGCTGTTTACAACCGTTTAAAAACTGGAAAAAACTCAAATTTCCTAATAGGCATTTACGGATCTGATCCGAAAGTGACCGATGAGTCTATCAATACCAACGGACTAGATTTTGATTTCAACTATTCCGGAATTTTTACCATTGCCGAATGGTCACAAACAGGTGCTGGTTCAATAACAAAGTTTGGATATTTTCGAGATAGTAATCGTTTCGGTTATACTGAAGCGAATCAAAACAGTTTAAGCGCTCTCTACTTTGTACATGAGAAAGCTATTAATCCTCATGCGCTCGGAGTTAAACTCACCTATCATGTCTCAGGTAGTCATGTGATCGATAGAAAAACTGCACCGATTGATTACGACATAAGGGCTGCCTTATTCGCTGAACACAACCTAAATGACAAAAAATTTATCGTGGGTTTAGGATACTTCTACCCACACATAAGTGCTGCTCATGAAAAAGCAAATAGTTACCCTTTACGAAGCGAATCTTTTGGAGAACTAACCGCTAAAATAGACTTAAGTGAACGGTTAGCGTTACAAATTAGTTTACAAAAAATTGCTGGAGCAGGTGCTTATGAGTACTATAACAAGGCAAATTCAATTTTGGGGGTGATGAGATTTTACTTCTCTTTTTAGTCTTACCGACATTTTGTCAGTAATCTCGATTTTTGCGTAACTTTGAACTCCTAAACCTGTAGGCATCTTGGATCACACAGAAAAAAATCCGAATCAATATAACGGCGAGTCTTTAACCCTTGAGCATTCTGAAGGGAATCGCAAACTATATATCGAAAGTTACGGGTGTCAAATGAACTTCTCGGATAGCGAAATTGTCGCTAGTATTTTGAGTAAGGAAGGTTTTAGCACTACTTCTATTTTGGAAGAAGCTGATCTGGTTTTAGTAAACACCTGTTCTATTCGAGAAAAGGCCGAGCAAACGGTAAGAAAACGTCTTGAAACGTTTAATGCGGTTAAAACCAGAAGACCTCAGATGAAGGTTGGCGTTCTTGGTTGTATGGCCGAACGGCTAAAACATCAATTTTTAGAGGAAGAAAAAATTGTGGATATGGTCGTAGGACCTGATGCCTACAAAGATCTTCCAAATTTAGTTCGTGAGATTGATTTGGGAAGAGAGGCTGTCAATGTGATTCTTTCTAAAGAAGAAACCTACGGAGATGTTGCCCCAGTTCGACTCAATTCAAATGGGGTAACTGCATTTGTCTCGATCACCCGCGGATGCGACAACATGTGTACCTTTTGCGTAGTGCCTTTTACACGCGGAAGAGAACGAAGCAGAGATCCGCACTCGATTCTCGAGGAGGTAAATGATTTATGGTCAAAAGGATTTAAAGAAATCACCTTACTTGGTCAAAATGTCGACTCGTATTTATGGTATGGAGGAGGTCTTAAAAAAGATTTTGAAAAAGCGAGTGAAATGCAGCGTGCTACAGCTGTTCGCTTCGCTGACTTACTTGCAATGGTAGCAGAGGCACAGCCAAGAATGCGCATTCGATTTTCAACCTCCAACCCTCAAGATATGACCTTGGATGTGATTCATACGATGGCGAGGTACGATAATATCTGCAACTACATCCATTTGCCGGTACAAAGTGGCTCTGATCGCATTCTTGAAAAGATGAACCGACTGCACACCCGCGCCGAGTATATGAAACTCATCGACGATATTCGAAGTATTATTCCAGATTGTGGTATCAGTCAAGATATGATTGCTGGCTTTCCGACCGAAACAGAAGAAGACCATAAAGATACCCTCTCCCTGATGGAGTATGTGAAATACGATTTTGGATTTATGTTCGCCTATTCTGAAAGGCCGGGAACCCTCGCGGGTCGAAAATTTGAGGACGATGTGCCAGAAGAGGTGAAGAAACGACGGCTAAACGAAATCATTACACTTCAGCAATCCCATGCACTCTACCGCACGAAGCAACACTTAGGTAAGGTTGAAGAGGTACTTATAGAAGGAGATTCTAAAAAATCAGCAGCGCATTGGATGGGAAGAAATTCACAAAACACCGTAGTAGTTTTCCCGAAAGAAGCCTATCAGATTGGAGATTACGTTAATGTTCACATCGAAGATTGCACCTCAGCCACTTTACTGGGAAGTGCGGTCGGATATGGAATTCACCAAAGCTAATACGTATGGATTCAGTAGGTCAAATCAAACAACGTTTCGAGATCATTGGTAGCAATCTGAAGCTAGAGCGTGCTATAGAAAAAGCAATACGAGTAGGACCTACTGACATTTCGGTACTCATTACGGGTGAAAGTGGTGTGGGTAAAGAGGTAATGCCAAAAATCATTCACTCACAATCGCATCGCAAGCATCACAAGTATATTGCTGTAAACTGCGGGGCAATTCCCGAAGGAACTATTGACTCCGAATTATTCGGACACGAAAAAGGAGCTTTTACAGGTGCCACCCAAACGCGTCAAGGCTATTTTGAAGTGGCTGATGGGGGTACTATTTTTTTAGATGAAGTGGGTGAGTTACCCCTACCTACTCAAGTAAGACTGCTTCGAGTACTTGAGACCGGCGAGTTTTTAAAAGTAGGATCCTCTGAAGTTCAAAAAACCAATGTCCGAATTATTGCTGCTACCAATGTACACATGCAGCAAGCAATTCAAAAAGGACAATTTCGCGAAGACTTATATTACCGATTAAGTACGGTAGAAATTGATCTCCCTCCCCTTCGCGAACGAAAAGAAGACATTCATTTACTCTTTCGAAAGTTTGCTGTTGACTTTTCGCGTAAATACAATATGCCCACGGTGCGTCTTGAGCCCGACGCAATAGCGGTATTAGAGAGTTATCGATGGCCAGGAAATATCCGCCAACTTCGAAACACAGCCGAGCAAATCTCTGTGTTAGAAACTGAAAGAGCCATAACTGCGAGCACATTACGTCATTATTTGCCAGACCACAACATCGAAAAACTTCCGGTAGTTATTGGTAAGAAAGGCACTGATGATAGCGACTTTAGTAGTGAGCGAGAAATCTTATACAAGATTCTGTTCGATATGCGCGCCGATATCAATGAACTCAAAAAAATCACTGCCAATATTTCGGGTGGGGTAGTCTCTGAAACCGAGGCTGATAAACCCAACCTAAACGAGACTAGAACGCTATCGAGTGAGCAAACAGCCATTTTAAGCCTTCCAGAAAATCGCAAGCACACCATAGTCGATGACTACGACTTTGCAGAAGAAATCGAGGAAGAAGAAACACTATCCCTTCACCAGAAAGAGATCGAACTGATCAAGAAATCATTAGAGCGTAATAGTGGGCGAAGAAAAGCTGCGGCAGAAGAGCTAGGTATTTCAGAAAGAACGCTGTACCGCAAAATAAAACAGTACGATTTATGAAGAAGGCAACCCTATTATTAGTTCTAGCCGCACTGAGTATAACCCTTGTTGGCTGTGGCGTAAGGGTTAATTACAACCTCTCGGGTGCCAGTGTGGGCACCGCAAAAAGCTTTCAAGTAAATTTCTTTCAGAATGTGGCCGATCAGTCTCCCGGTTCTACCATCGAGCCCGGATTAGACAGAGATTTCACTATGGCACTTCAAGATTTAATCGTGAATCAAACGAGTCTATCACTTACCGGCTCTGGGGCGGACCTTATCTATGAAGGTGAAATTGTCGCCTACAATGTGCAACCCATGACAGCAACCGCAAATCAAACTGCGGCACAAAACCGCCTTAATATGGCCGTAAATGTCCGGTTTTACAATAAAACTAAAGAAGATGCAGCTTTCGAAAAGCGATTTAGTTTCTTTTACGATTTTCCAGCGAACAGTCTACTTGAAAGCGTAAAATCAGAGGCCCATGAGGTGTTATTCGAGCGAATTACACAGGACATTTTTAACGCATCTTTAGCTGATTGGTAATGACTCTAACTGCTTCGTCGTACAGTGAACTTCTCGAAAACTTCGAGCAAATCGATGCCCAGCAACATGCTATGCTACAAAGCCTAGCGAAGAGGTATCCCTATATGCAAAGCTTATGGGTATTACTATGGCTCTCTAGTGAACGACCCGAAGAGCGCAACGACTATTTAGTAAAGACAGCAACGCTTAGTTCTAATCACGGACTACTTCAGGCCCTCGAATTTAGAGGATACCAAAACTGGGATGTACCACAAGGTGAAAAAACACCAAACAGTTCCGCTAGTATCATTGAAATTGAAGAAGAAACCGAGCTAGCTGGGGTACGTCCAAGAGAAAACAGGGTGGCTCACGCGTTATCGGTAGTCCGACAAACCTTTGAAATTGAACTTCAAGAAGTAGAGCCTAGTGTAAAAATCCCGGTTGTTGAAAGTCCTGCTTTTGAGCTTGAAGGCGAGGTAGAAAGTACCAGTAGCGTTCAGAAATCATTTGCAGATTGGATGAAACTTATGGTTAGCGGCCAAACCCTATCAAGCGAGGACAGTAGTAAATCAACTGAACAAGAACGGAAATTCGCGCTACTCGATCGGTTTTTACAATCGAATCCAAAAATTAGTAATGACGTTTCGGACGTTTTTTCGCCTAAATCGTATGAAAATCATTTCGACCTAGACGAGGTGGTTACGGAGACCCTTGCAAAGCTACTTTTCGATCAAAAAAAATATGGAAAAGCGATTAAGGCCTACAAAGCTCTTTTATTGAAATATCCAGAAAAAAGTAGTTTCTTTGCTGACCAAATTAAAAAAGCCAAGGCACTTAAAGCCAAGGAATAACACGAAATACAAATGAGCACCTTCAGTTTATTTTTGATTCTAATTATCGCAGTTTCTCTACTGCTAATTTTAGTAATTATGGTTCAAAACCCAAAAGGGGGCGGATTATCGTCGTCTTTCGGAGGCAGCACACAAGTTGTGGGAGGTGTAAAAAACACCAATGACTTTCTCGACAAAACAACTTGGACGCTTGCAACCCTTGTGGTAGCTCTCATATTATTATCTAACGTTTCATTGAAATCGTCTTTCGGAGAGGGAGAGTCAAAAGTACTTGACGGTTCAGAGGCTCCTATTGAAGAAGTTGCTCCTATCGAAACTCCAGTTGAACTGCCAGCTGCTCCTGCAGATGAAAGTGGTGCAGAATAACTAGGTTTTACCGCATATAAAAAT
>CAZUBV010000030.1:0-12713 GCA_964618875.1 uncultured Flavobacteriaceae bacterium | reverse complement strand
TAAAACTCGATTTAGTCTACAATCCGTCCGGGGCATTTCTGCCGGCAGATCAAAAGGCGCTTGAAGCAGACTTCAAGAAAAAACTACTCGAGGGGTTTGGTGTTCAATTTAATGAGCTGTTCTGTATTACAAATCTTCCCGTTTCACGGTTTTTGGACTACCTAATCAGCTCCGAAAATTATGACGATTATATGCAGGCTTTGGTAGAAGCGTTTAATCCTGCAACGCTAGACGGATTAATGTGTAGAAATACCTTGTCGGTTGGCTATGACGGTAGGGTTTACGATTGCGACTTTAATCAAATGCTCGCAATGCCAATAACCGGACCTTATCGCAAACTAAGTGATTTCTTAACTGCCGAAAACTATAAAAATCGATCGATACGGCTTCATCAGCACTGTTATGGCTGTACGGCGGGCGCTGGAAGCTCTTGTGGGGGGAGTATTAGCTGATCGACGCGTTCTAAAATGGTCTGAACCGAGATGGACTCCATAGCGTTTTCATAACCGCGAAAGGTTGTTTTGCCAAAGATAGAAGCTGGCAAATGCGGATAGCGATCCGGATCAGGGCACAATTGATTCTCTATGCCCCCACCAAAAGGAACAAAACCACATTCTGGGGCGGTTGCTCCCCAAAGGGTCAGAACGGGGACTCCATAATTCGCGGCGAGATGTCCATTTGCGCTATCCATACTGATCATAAGATCAAGATTAGAGATCCACTGCAACTGCTGTTCAAAAGAAAACTTGGCGGCATTGATTAGCTGTAAATTATCCGATACCCATCGGTCGATTTGATCAGATTCTTGTCCTTTAGATCCAAATAGTACGAGTTGGTATTTTTTGCTTAAGCCTTTCAAAACTTGATACATCAGCTTTTCTGGATATTTTTTTGGGGCATGCGCTGCAAAAGGCGCTATGCCAACTAATCGCTTATCAAATTCTGCGGCATGTTGGGGCCTATCGATTCGATCAAAAAGTCGAAAATCAGAAGGCTCCAGTGCGAATCCAAGAGTCTCAATAGCTCGTCTATAGTGTTCTAGCTGCGAGACTAATTGCTGCTGAGGTTTAGGGCCTTTCTTTACCCATTTTCGACGTAAGCCTCGCTCTTTAGAACGAGCTGTTACACGCACTCCCTGTAATCGAAGAAAGAAGGTCAGAACTCGACTTCGCAAACTGAAATGTAAGTCGGCACAGTGGGTAATGCCGGTTGCCTTCAGCTCTTTTGAAAGCCGCCATATTCCTAAAAGACCCTCGTGCTTGTTGTTGTCGAAAGCAATTAACTCAAGTTTATCGATATGCTTGTACACTTGCAGCGGAAAAGGCTTGGAAAGTAAACTGATTTGAAGGTGTGGATAGCGTTTTTTTAAACCAGTTATTACAGGGCCAGCCATAGCCACATCTCCTAAAGCCGAAAAGCGAATGAGAAGTAAATGAGAAGATGCTATTTCAACTCTTCTTTGCATCGCGAAGCACCGGGTTCAACGTGTCGTCATTATACATTTTCATTTGCTTATACACCCTCATAAACTTTAATCCTTCGGCAAAATCAGCCAGTAGTTGCTCAATAGCCCCGCTCAAGTCTTGGTGTTGGCTGAGAAGAACCTCGAGTTTTTGAGCGCAGGCTGCGCGATGGCCCTCCGTGGCATCGCCGCGCTGCGCCTCTTCGCGCATATGATAGATTTTAAGTGCAAGTATCGAAAGTCGATCAATCGCCCAAGCAGGACTTTCGGTATTTATGGTAGCATCGACTTTAGGCTGAACCTCGCGATACGTTTGGTAAAAAAAAGCGTCTAGGTTCTCTACAAGATCCGTTCTATGCTGATTGCTAGCATCAATCTTACGCTTAAGAATCATGCCTTCTTCAGGATTAATATGTGGGTCTCTAATAAGGTCTTCGTAATGCCATTGAACGGTATCAACCCAGTTTTTAAGGTAGAGCAGATGTTCAATTTGCTCTGGCGGGTAGGAGTTCTGGATAGGCTGATCGACTCGGTCGGCTTTGTGATAATCTGCAATGCTCTGCTCGAAAATTTGCCAAGCTCGTTTCACAAAATCAGAAGAAATCATAGGCTGTTTTTTTGCAAGTAAGTAATTTTTGTAAGGTGTACTCTTAGTTTGTATTTTTACGTCCCAAAGTAATGCATTATGTGGACTTCATTTTTCAATTGGATTGCCTACCTCTTTCAAGATGTGCTTTTAGCCCCCTATGACTTGTTGCGTTTTTCAGACAATTGGTGGCTGTCAAATGGCATCAACTGGCTATTCGTAATTATTGGTTTTATTGCTGGTGGTTACTGGATGGGGCAACTGAAAAAATTCCACGAAAACGGAGAAGAAAACAAAGACAACTCCGCTCACTCATTTTTATAAATCAAACCCGATATCTTTTCGGTAATTCATTCCTTCAAAGCTAATTTGTTGTAGACTTCTATACGATTTAGCTAAAGCTTCTTCTTTATCGGCTCCAAAAGACGTGATGGCAAGCACCCTTCCTCCGTACGATAGTATGTCGCCATCGGCGTTCTTCGTTCCTGCATGAAAAACCAGGCTCTCCTTAATGTTTTCTAGGCCTGTGATTCGCTTATTTTTCTGATAGGCTTCTGGATAACCTCCTGAAACCGCAATTACTGTTGCCGCAGTACGATCGTCAATCTCTAGGTTCACTGCTTTGAGGGTAGATTGTCCAACAGCTTCAAAAAGATCTACCACATCGCTGGTTATACGCGGAAATACCACCTCTGTTTCTGGATCCCCCATTCGAACGTTATATTCAATTACATAGGGCTTGCCCTGAACAATCATTAAACCGATAAAAATAACCCCTCGATAATCGAACTGTTCTGTTTTTACTCCATTAACGGTAGGGATAACAACCTCTCGTTCAATGCGATCTAGAAGCATTTGGTCAACAAAAGGAACTGGGGATACCGCTCCCATTCCGCCGGTATTGAGCCCAGTGTCACCCTCACCAATGCGCTTGTAATCTTTAGCAATGGGTAGTATTTTATACTCACCTGTATTGTCGACAAGGACAAAACAACTGCACTCTATTCCATCTAGAAATTCTTCAATTACCACTTTCTCTCCAGCAGCCCCAAATCGATTTTCGGTTAAAAAACTAGTGAGTTCTCGCTTCGCCTCTTCAAGATCTTCGATAATAAGAACTCCTTTCCCGGCCGCAAGACCATCAGCCTTAAGTACATAGGGCGGAGTTAATGTATCTAGAAAATCGTGGCCCTCAGATAGATTTTCGGCAGTAAAGGTCTTATACGCTGCTGTGGGTACTGAATGGCGTTGCATAAAAGCCTTGGCATAATCTTTTGAGCCCTCGAGCTGAGCGGCCTCAGCATCAGGTCCCACAACGACAATGTGTCTCAAAGCCTCATCATTCTTAAAATAATCAACCACTCCAGCTACAAGCGGCACTTCTGGCCCAACAATTACTAGGCTAATTTGGTTGGTAATACACGCCTCTTTCAATGCTTCAAATTGATCGACCTCAACAGCTATGTTCTGCGCAATAGCTGCGGTTCCAGCATTGCCTGGGGCAATATATAAAGCCTCACAGCGAGGGCTTTGTACAATTTTATAGGCAATTGCATGTTCTCTTCCGCCTGAACCGATGATAAGTACGCGATGTTTCATGTTTATTTTTTATTGTGCTTAGAAAAATTTCGGTGTTCTTTTTTATGCCATTCCGCCGGATCTAGTGACTTAAAATAAGCAATGGTACGCTCAAGACCGATGCGCCTTGGAGTGGTAGGTGTCCAATCTAAAAGGCTTTTTGCTAAAGAAATATCTGGCTGTCGTCGAGTAGGATCGTCTACTGGTAACTCTTCAAATCGAATGGGCTGAGTAGCACCCATGATTTCTTTAATTTCGGATGCGAATTCTAAAATGCTGATTTCCTCAGGGTTACCAAGGTTTACAGGCAACGAATAATCGCTTCTGAGCAATCGAAAGAGCCCTTCAACCAAATCGTCTACATAACAAAACGAACGTGTTTGAGAGCCGTCGCCAAAAACGGTGAGCGCCTCGCCTCGCAAAATCTGCCCAATAAAAGCAGGGATTACGCGCCCGTCATTTAGGCGCATTCTGGGTCCATAGGTGTTAAATATTCGTGCGATGCGGGTATCCAGTCCATGAAAACGATGATAGGCCATGGTCATTGATTCCTGAAAGCGTTTGGCTTCGTCATACACGCCTCTAGGGCCAATGGCATTTACGTTTCCGTTGTAGGTCTCACTTTGCGGATGCACGAGCGGATCACCATATACCTCTGAGGTAGAAGCAATCATGAATCGTGATTTCTTGGCCTTAGCCACCCCGAGCAGATTGTGCGTTCCTAAGGACCCCACCTTAAGGGTCTGAATGGGAATTTTAAGATAGTCTATTGGGCTTGCTGGAGATGCAAAATGCAAAATGCAATCAACTGTACCGGTAACTGAAACATATTGGGTTACATCATGCTCAATAAATTCAAAACGAGATTCATTAGTTAAGTGGGCAAGATTCTTAAGATCGCCTGTAATTAAATTGTCCATCCCTATAACTCGGTAATCCTCTCTAAGGAGGCGATCAACAAGGTGTGAGCCGAGAAAACCAGCAGCTCCGGTGATTAAGGCTGTTTTGCTCATTGCGATAGGATATAGGGATTAAGCAGGTCAGCGAGTTCTCGATCGTTAGCTAAGCGCTTAACCTTGTTTTGTCCACCGAGTTTTCCTTGCGCCTTCATGTAGGCCTCAAACGCGCCTTTTGCAAGCGGTGTTACTACGAGCTGTCGCAAGATTTTTCCGTTTATAAGATCCTTATAGTAAACATTTTGAGCCTGCATGTTATGATCTAACGAGGCTTCAAATGCGCTTAAATCCGACGGTAGTCGCTCGAATTCGACAAACCACTCGTGGTAGGGTAACGTTTGAGCGGTAGGGTTAACTTCAGGGGCTACGCTAAACTCACTTATTCTAACCTCTGGATGCGCAGCAAGGGCTTCGGTCATTGCTTGCTCTACCTCTTTAGCAATTACATGCTCGCCAAAAGCCGAAATGTAGTGCTTGATTCTTCCCGAGACAATAAGCCTATAGGGCTTCTTTGAAACGAAACGGACGGTGTCGCCGATATTATAGGCCCAAAGACCTGCATTGGTTGATAGTATAAGTGCGTAATCGATGTCGAGCTCAACTTCTTCTAGCGTAATTCTAGGTGGGTTCTCCTCAAAAAATCGACTCGCCTCGACAAATTCGTAAAAGATCCCCGAATGAACCTGTAATAAAAGTCCCTTATTTTCTAACGTGTCTTGGTATGCGAAAAAGCCTTCGCTGGCAGGAAATAACTCGATGCTATCCACCCGCCTGCCAATTAAATCTTCGAACTTTTGACGATACGGCTCAAAATTTACCCCGCCATAAACATAAAGCGAAAAGTTAGGAAACAATTCACCTACACGCTTTCCGGATCGCGCCTGCAGCCGCTCAAAATACATTTGAACCCATGAAGGTATGCCGGCAATCAGCGTCATGTTTTGATCGATAGTCTCGGACACAATCGCTTCTACTTTGGTTTCCCAGTCCTCGATAACATTGGTCTTCCAAGACGGAAGCCGATTTTTTAGCAAATATTTTGGCAAATAATGGGCGGAAATTCCTGAGAGGCGGCCCGTTTTAACCGCTCCCTTAGTGTCGAGCACAGGGCTTCCCTGTAAAAAGATCATTTTCCCGTCAACGTACGCTGCACTCTTCTTGTTAACGATATATTGCAATAACGCCAGCTTTGAAGACTTTACCTGCTCTCTCATAGAGACCGCAGTAATAGGAATATATTTTACCCCAGAAGTAGTCCCAGAAGTTTTGGCAAAATACGCCGGAAGGCCAGGCCACAACACATCTCTTTCTCCCTCTTTAACGCGCTCTACATAAGGCTTGAGTTCTTCATAATCGCGAATCGGTACGCGGCTTTTGAAATCTTCGTAGGTGCGGATACCCGAAAAGTCGTGATCGCGCCCAAAAGCGGTATCACGAGCCGATGCAATTAGTTCTCCAAAAACCTGTTTTTGGGCATCTAGCGGCGCATTTGTGTAGCGTTTACTCAAGGCTACACTTAAGCGGGCAAACGGACGGGCAAGAATCGACTTAATACTCATATCAAAATTTAATGTATTGCATCGGGTCTACTGCCTTGCCTTGCTTCCACAGCTCAAAATGAAGATGAGCCCCACTGCTCAGTTCTCCTGTATTACCGACTGAAGCTACTACCTCTCCTGCCGTAACTGAATCTCCTTGTTTTTTAAATAATGCTCCATTGTGTTTGTATACCGAGATTGTTTCTCCTTGATGTACAATTACCAGGTTATACCCTGTACTTGCAGACCATTCGGCATGTAAGACCGTCCCATCCGTAATTGCCTTTACAGCTGCCCCCTCCTTAGCGGCAATATCAATAGCTAAGTGAGCAGTTGCGAGATCATACGTTCCAGAAATAACGCCACTGAGTGGAGCAAAATAAAGCGGATTCGCCGCTCCTCTATCAATTATTGGATTATATGATTCCTCTTTTTTAACACTACTCTCGAGTTCAATCATTGCGATACTCTTTCTAGCCTCTAGAAGTTGGTCGGCAAAAGGGGTGTCTAGAAAAACCACTGTGCTGTCAAGTGGCGGAGCTTCGTAAGTTACCTCACCGCTCATCACCTTGCTGATCATTTCAATATAATTTGCGTCTCGCTCTATGACTTGCTCTAAAGAGTCGGTTCGCATAAGAAGTAACTCGGCTTGTCGTTGTAATCTAGACGACTCAATGCCGGGTATTAGAAATCGAAGTGGTGTAGCAGAAATGATAAAAAAGGTAGCCACACTAATTACAGCAACCGTAACTACCAAAAAAACAAAGGCGTTTAAACGGGTGAGTCGCTGAGCATACACCTCTTCAAAGGTGTCGTCATTTACCACCAAAAGCTTGAAGGTATCGAAAAGTTTAGATCGATTCTTTGCTGATTTTTTTTGTGCCTTAGACATCAGAGCAAATATACATCTTGACCCTCAAACCGGTTAATTTTAGTACATTTATGATCTCAAAACATTGACTATGTCGCTTTTTATCACATTAGGTTTTGTCAGCCCTTGGCAAATTATTGTAGTCGTAGCTCTAATCCTGTTACTGTTCGGAGGTAAAAAAATTCCTGAACTTATGAGAGGTTTAGGAAGCGGAATTAAAGAATTTAAGGACGCCACTAAGGAAGAAGAGAAAAAAGACGATAAAGAGCTAAAGCCTTAATTAGGCTCCGGATAGATTGTTAGCGTCTTTATAATCGACTCTAATTCAAATAAATAATCTCGTTTTTCTTTGTTCGGAGCGAAAACAAATCCTTCGAGCATCAACTTTCGATTATTAATGGTGTCATTAACAATATATGACACGAATGGTCCGGCCATGGGATACCCGTCAATTTCCCACATACCGCGTATTTCAGCTGCTTTGAAACCGCCTACTTCTGCCGCAAAAACATAAGGCCTAAAAACCGTCTCTGTTTTCATGAACGTGGTTATACCTGGAATTTCTGGGCCGGGCACACGGGCCTTTCCAACCGAGTCTCTAACCGCAATAACTTCTTCTAAAAATTGATCACGCTGTACAAATCGATTCTGATCTAACGGATAAATCAACAGGTTCATGGTGCCGTTTTCAACAGGGCGGTCGATCCAAATAAAGGTAGAATTAACCACCCCTGGCCGATAGATTGAAGGCATAGTCAGGTTAATACTCAGTAGCTTCTTTAATCTAGGCTCAGTGTATAACGAGCGCTTAAACCGGTCTTGTGCAACTATTAGATCACTTTGTCTAAAACTGTCGACCATCTGAACCCCTAGCTGATCGATATTCTGAATTAATTCTTGTTTTGTCCGGCCTTTAATGACCGCAATATGTTGAGGTTCTGAATATAAATTTCGCTTTAAGTGAGCTCTCGAAATGGTATCTAACTCTAAAACCACAACGTTTCGGTTTCTTAAAATAGCACCTTTAAAAAGCGATGGGTCAAATACACGCACATCTAATACCGGCTCATCAACGCCTAAACCCAATTGTCGCTGCTGAAGATAAGACTTCAGAGTCTCGCCTACCTCAGACTCCATTAGATCTGGTTTTGCAACTACTAACACCTCATTTAACGGACCGGTCGACTCGGGCAAGTAGTCTTTCATGGCCTCTTGCCGACAGCTCAGGTTAACGAATGCCAACAGTACTAAAATCGTCTTTACGTACTTCATGATTTCGGATACCTTCTAGGATAAATGGTTAATCGCTGGCCTACACGGATCGTATTTCCGCTAAGGTTGTTCCACGATTTCAACTGAGACACCTTGACTCCGTATCGATCAGCTATAATGCTTAATGCGTCTCCCGAACGCACTTTATAGCGCAAGC
This sequence comes from uncultured Flavobacteriaceae bacterium, assembly GCA_964618875.1. Taxonomy (GTDB): domain Bacteria; phylum Bacteroidota; class Bacteroidia; order Flavobacteriales; family Flavobacteriaceae; genus UBA3478. The sequence continues at coordinate 4,293 of CAZUBV010000030.1, read as the reverse complement.
GTTCAGGCCCACTAACTAAATCCGGAAGCGGCTTTTCTGTCTTCATTTCGTCGACTTCCGCAAGGGCATACACACTTTTCTCGTTTTCTATAAAATCTCCAATAAGTGCCTTAGGTAGCCTTAACGAATACGGTTTGCTTTCGATATACGGAATCATCGAAAGGCGATACGAAGGGTTCAGCACCTCGAGCTGATCATTGGTAATAGGTAGCTTGCTGGCTATATGTTCAAATCGAATGGTGCGCTTTACAAAAACGGTGTCGGTTTCAAGATAGGTGCGATCAAGGCTAGTGGCGCTAAGACCATGCTCTTTGGCGTATTCAAATAAGTAGAGTATGGCATAAAATCGAGGTACATAATCGGCAGTTTCCTTGGGTAGGTAAGGGCGGATATTCCAATAGTTAGTGTATCCTCCTGATCGACGAATCGCTTTGGTAACATTTCCAGGGCCAGAGTTATATGCGGCAAGTGCTAAATCCCAGCTTCCAAAGATGTCGTAAAGTTGCTTCAAATAGGCGGCAGCTGCACGAGTGCTTTTTACAGGGTCGCTTCGTTCGTCTACGTAATTATTGACCTCAAGGCCAAAGGTTTTACCCGTAGGATACATAAATTGCCACAGCCCTTTCGCCCCCACATACGATCTCGCTTTCGGATCTAATGCAGATTCCACAATAGCTAAATATTTTAGCTCGAGCGGAAGGTCATACTGATCAAAAACCTGTTCAAAAAGCGGAAAATAAAACGCACTTACTTGAAGCATTTTGCGAATCAGTGTCGCTTCTCCCCTTAAATACTTTGCAATTTCACGCTCTAAAATCGGATTATAGGCGATTTCAAAAGGAGTCTTTTGATTGATCGCAAAAAGGCGCTTTTCAAGGACCTCTTCTGAAAGCGCACCTAAGTCCCTTTCAATAGGGGTGTCATGGATTAATGTAAAAAGCGAACGCGTTTCTTTGAGTCGTTCAATCCAAATAGAATCATAAGCAAACGCCCGTAACGAGTCTGGAATAGCGTAATTGGGTAATCGCTCATCTGCGAAAATCGAAGAATATCCAACATCCTTAAAGGCATTTAGCGAGCTTGTTTCAGTAAAAGCTGGACGGCTTTGCGCCCACATAGCAAGAGGGCCACAAATCGAAGCTAATATGAAACATCTGATTTTCAACAATAAGCGCTTTAGTCTTCTAAGATAGCGGCAATTCCTGGAAGAACAATACCCTCAAGGCTTTCGAGCATGGCTCCACCTCCGGTTGAAACATAGCTCACCTTATCTTCAAAGCCAAATTGCTTAACTGCGGCAACTGAATCGCCCCCGCCAACTAACGAGAACGCTCCTGCCTTAGTTGCAGCTTCGACAGACCGACCAATTGACTTGGTGCCTTCTGAAAATTGTTCGATTTCAAATACTCCTACTGGACCATTCCAAAGAAGCGTTTTAGAATTCATGATTACCGTGTCGAAGTTTTTCAGGGTTTCTGGCCCTGCGTCTAGACCTTCCCATCCTTCCGGAATAGCATTAGACGGTACGATTTTAGTGTTCGCGGTAGCCGAAAAATCATCAGCAGCAATTACATCAACAGGTATGTGAACGGTTACTCCTGCGGCTTTCGCTTTCTCTAAAATAGATAGTGCAAGATCTAATTTATCGGTTTCACATATTGAATTGCCCACTTCACCGCCCAGCGCTTTAATAAAGGTGTAGGTCATACCACCACCTACAATCAGGTGATCGATTGCCGGAAGAATGTTCTCGATGATAGTGATCTTAGAAGACACTTTCGAGCCTCCCATGATGGCAGTAACCGGTTTCTCTCCTGTTTTAAGTACTTTATCAATAGCCTTAATCTCTTTTTCTAACAGCAAACCAAAACACTTTTGTCCTTTAAAAAAGTCAGCTATAATTGCCGTAGAGGCATGGGCTCTGTGCGCGGTTCCAAAGGCATCGTTCACGTATATGTCACCTAAAGCAGCTAATGCCTCAGCAAAAGCGCGATCGCCTTTAGTTTCTTCGTTGTGATATCGCAGGTTTTCTAATAACAATACTTGGCCAGGCTCAAGGGCCTCCGCAGCTGCTTGTGCGGTTGGACCAACTGACTCTGGACAAAATTGTACGGTAACTCCCAGTATTTCGGCTGTTTTTTCAACTATGTGCTTAAGCGACATTTCTGGCTTTGCTTCACCATCAGGACGCCCGAGGTGACTCATAAGTATAACGCTTCCGCCTTGCTCTAAAATATGTATGATTGTCGGTTTAGCCGCTTCAATGCGGCTGGCATCTGTAACTTGCAATTCGGCATTAAGAGGTACGTTAAAATCGACGCGAATCAGCGCTTTTTTGCCAGAAAAATCAAATGAATTAAGGGTTTTCATCGTGCTTGTTTTTTGAATTCCTCAAATGTAGCGAAATACTATCTTTGAAGCATGGATTTTTCAGCGCTACAAGGGTATGTAAAGAGTAAAGCGGCGCTTGGCGAAGCCATAAAATCTAAGCGGATCCCGCACGCTCAACTCGTTGCGTGCAGTCACAAAGAGGCGCCATTACCTCTTGTTCTGTGGATGCTAACCCAGCTTTTTCCTGGCGACCCAAAAGTCTCAAAGCTCATTCACCCCGATATTCATTTTTTGTTTCCTATCCCCAACACAAGCGGAAACTCCAAAAGCAAATCTGCCAACGAGTTAATGGGGTTGTTTCGAGAAACTATTCTCGAAAACCCATACACCACTTATAATCAGTGGTTGGCAAAAAACGAATCGGCCGGCAGTAGTTTCCTGATTCGTTTAGAAGATACCAAAGAGGTTTTAAAACCGCTTCAGCTCAAATCGCACGAGGGCGGATATCGTGTACTAGTCATCTGGGGAGCCGAGTTTTTGAGAGCGGAATCGGCAAACTCCCTGTTAAAGTTTATCGAAGAGCCCCCCTCAAACTCCCTTATAATCTTGACTACGCAAAATGAACGAGGCGTTCTTGAAACGATCCGCTCAAGAACACAACGGATTTTTATACCCAATCAGCCATTATCTTCAATAGTTGACTGCCTAGTTCAACAAGGAATTCCTAATGGGCAAGCAGAGCTACTGGCCAAAAACTCTGGCGGAAGCACGATTAAGGCGCTAGAGCTACAGCATAACGCAGAACAATTAGAACGCTATCAAGGCCTTTTTGTTTCATGGGTGAGAACAGCATTTATGGCAAAAACCAATGCAGCCGCAGTAAATCAGTTGCTTGATTGGGCAGAAGAACTCGCTAAACTCGCTAAAAACGAACAACGCGAATTTCTGCACTTCGCCTCGGAACAAATTAGAGGAGCCCTTCTTATACAGTATGGTGCTTCTGACCTGGTGTATCAAAAAGAATTGTCTGAAGGATTTTCGCTCGAAAAATTTGCTCCATTTATACACCACAACAATGCTATTGACCTCTGTTCAAAAATCGAAGAGGCCAGCTACCATGTAACAACAAGTGCGAATATAAAACTGATATTCAGTGATTTAGCTTTAAAAATGACTAAATTGATACACACTCCAAAATAAGCGCTCATGATCTATGCTATTACCCTTTGCCTACTGATTTTTGCCATTGTATTCACTCAAAGCGGTCTCGACAAGGTGCTGAACTACGCTAGCGAAAAGGCGTTTGTCGAAAAGCATTTAGCAAAGAGCTTACTAAAGCCTGTTTTGCCACTCCTATTTCCAACGATAACTCTTTTAGAAGTTAGCGCGGGGATCATTTCTTTATTGGCGATTTTTGAGATCTTCTTTTTGGGTGGTTTTCGACTCGCATATCTATCAGGTGTCTTGGTGGCATCAAGCCTTCTAAGCTTGCTCTTGGGTCAGCGTTTAGCAAAGGATTATGCCGGGGCCCAAACAATAGTTATTTACCTAATCCCGGTAATTCTGTTCTTCACCTTACTCGAATTTGCTCAATAAGAAATTCTGATAGCTTTCACAAACACTATAAGATTATCTTAATAAAAACCGACGTCAATAGGGCTTATTTCCGGGGGTTTTTAAAGTTTTATGGCCAAACGCCTGGGCGAAGGCTAAAGCCGCCCCGTGCGTTCTTATTTGGCGCTTTTAAGGACTGCCAACAAAGCTGAGGGTCGTTTTACCGCCTTTAAAGACAACAGTCCGACTAACGAGACAACAACACCTTTTAAGAGCGGAAACCGGCTCGATCGATATCGCTCAGATAAGTAAGCCACGTAAAAAAGGTCTAGATGCTGCGATTTAGTAGCAACTTGAAGAAGAGAGGTGTCCTTGATTAACGGTTGAAAACTATGGGTAGAGAAATGC
>CAZUBV010000029.1:0-13122 GCA_964618875.1 uncultured Flavobacteriaceae bacterium | reverse complement strand
AGGAGGGGAGATCATACCTAAAATTAATGGAGTACGTGCTGATCTTCGCCCAAAAGAAGCGCAAAAGGTCTCTTTTGTAACGCATTGTCCACAGTGTAATTCGGTATTAATTAGAATTTCCGGTGAAGCTGCCTATTATTGCCCAAACACGAACAACTGTTCTCCTCAAATAATCGGAAGAATACAGCACTTTGCTTCTCGTAAAGCTATGGATATAGAAGGGCTTGGAGATGAAACTGTCGCTCTGTTAGTGCAGGAAAATCGAATACGAAGAATTAGTGACCTCTATCGATTGACCTATAATGATCTGATCACCTTAGACCGCATGGCAGATGTCTCTGTTACTAATTTATTGTCTGGAATTGCCAAAAGCAAGAGCAAGCCGTTTGAACGCGTTCTATATGGACTTGGAATTCGAATGGTTGGTGAAACCGTTGCAAAAAAACTAACCCGATCGTTTGGAACGATGGAAGAGCTTTCACGAGCTACGGTAGCGTCTTTAGCTGAACTCCCTGATATTGGTGAGAAAATCGCTGAGAATGTGGTAAGTTACTTCTCAAATGCAGACCACAGATTAATGATTGAAGAATTGCGCGGTTTCGGGCTAAAGTTAGTTAATGAGAAAACAGCTAAACCAGAATCTGCGACCGCTGAGTTTAATGGAAAGAAGGTTGTTATATCCGGTGTTTTTAGCCGTTTTAGCCGCGAAGAACTTAAGGAGTTACTCGAGAATAACGGAGCTATTTTGCAAGGAAGTATCTCTTCAAAAACCGATTTTGTAGTTGCCGGTGAAAATATGGGGCCTGCTAAGCTTGCAAAGGCTACAGAATTAGGTGTTTCAATTCTTTCAGAGGCAGAATTGTTATTGATGTTAAATATTTAACTATTTGTTGAATTCTAGTTAATTATGCAGATTTTCATAACATGTTATTTAAAATCCGCTTTACCTAGACTAATTTTACCTAGTTAAATAATCGTTATGATATCTTTCTCAGGAATGGGTGTTGCTCTTGTAACACCTTTTAATTCAAACGGTTCGGTAGATTATAATAGTCTATACGCACTTGTAACCTCTCTTTCTAATAAAGGTGTCGATTATTGGGTGGTGCTCGGAACTACGGCAGAATCATCAACGCTAACTGCGCAAGAAAAGGCTCAAGTACTACAAACGGTAATCGAGAGTAACCATAAAAATTTACCAATTGTATTAGGCGCTGGAGGTAATGACACTCGAGCCCTATGTGAGCAGTTAAAAACACAAGATCTAAGAGGTGTTGATGCCTTACTTTCTGTCGTGCCCTATTACAATAAGCCCACTCAAGAAGGTCTTTATCAGCACTTTGCCGCTGTAGCAAAAAGCACCGAGCTACCGATTCTGCTCTATAATGTTCCTAGTCGAAGTGGAGTTGGACTTTCAGTGGACACCATTGTCAGATTAGCTAACGACTTCGATACGATTATCGGAATCAAGGAAGCGAGCGGAGATTTAGTGTATTTAACTGATCTTATGAGTCGAGTTCCCGCAGATTTTATAGTGACATCTGGAGATGATTTTACTGCAATCCCAGCTATTTATTTAGGGGCTTCTGGGGTAATTTCTGTTATTGGTCAAGGTGTACCTGAACTATACTCAAGCGGTATTCACGCAGCACTTAACAGGGATATTTCCGCTGCGAACAAGGTGCATCGCTCGATTCAGCATTTTTCAAGACTGGTATTTGAACAGGGCAATCCTTCAGGTATAAAGGCTTGTCTCACTATTCAGGGTTTAATTGAAAATCAGCTGCGTTTACCGCTTATTCCGGTTTCTGAGAGCCTCAAACAAGGCATAGAAACTGAGTTAAAGAACCTCGAGAAGTGATCTTAAAAAAGATTACTTTTGCTGCATGAATTTTAGGATAATTGTAGGTTTTATTTTTGTTGCGGTTACTCTTACTTCTTGCAGTGAATATCAAAAAGCCTTAAGAAAGAATGATATCAAGCAAATGTATGAACTAGCCAACTCGTACTATGAGGCTGGTGATTATGTTAAAGCAAAGCGACTATACGAAGTGGTTGCACCAAAATACGCGGGTAGACCTCAGGGAGAGCGTTTAAATTTTTTCTTTGCTAATGCTAACTTTTTAACGGGTACTTACTTCGAATCTAGCTATCAATTTGAACGATTCATCAAGGCCTACCCAAACAGTGATAAGAGGGAGGAAGCTAGTTTTTTAGAGGCAGCTAGTTATTATAAAATGAGTCCGCGTTTTAGTTTGGATCAAACAGACACGGACACCGCGCTGCAAAAATTGCAGTCTTTTATCAATGACTATCCAGACTCTGAATATTTTGAATCTGCGAATGAAATGGTGCAAACGCTCAATGTGAAGAAGCAGCAAAAAGCCTTCGAGATAGCTAAGCAGTACGACAAATTAGGGGAGTTTAATTTACCTGTGCTGTTCTCTTCCATAACTTCTATGAATAATTTCATTCAGGAGAATCCAGGTTCTATTTACAGAGAAGAAGCCTATTTTATCCGTCTAAAATCAGCAATTATTCTAGCTCAAAATTCAACCTTTGAGAAAATGTCTCAGCGATTTAACGATGCACTGAAGTACTATAACGAATTCAAAAAAAATTATCCTAATTCAAGATTCAGTAAAGAGGCTGAAACCTATAAAAGCCTCATTGACAAATCCTTAATAACTACCTCTTAAATACAATTTATCAGTATGGCAAATTTAAAAGACACTAAAGCTGCACCTACTACTAAAACACTTAACAAGAATGTTTTAGACCAGCAAACAGGAAATATCTATGAAGCGATTTCGATTGTAGCGAAGCGTTCCATCCAGATTAATGCCGATATTAAAAAGGAATTACTTGAAAAACTAGAGGAATTTGCAACCTACACAGACAGCCTAGAAGAAGTGTTTGAAAATAAGGAGCAGATCGAAGTTTCGAAGTTTTATGAAAAACTACCAAAGCCGCACGCTATTGCTATTGAAGAATGGCTAAATGAGCGTATTTATTATAGAAATACCAAAACAGAGGCTTAAGTAAGTTATGCTTACGGGTAAGCGAGTTTTATTAGGTGTTACGGGTGGTATAGCTGCCTATAAGACTGCATTTCTTGTTCGCTTACTAGTTAAAGAAGGTTGCGAGGTAAAGGTTGTGATGACACAATCAGCGACAGAGTTTGTAACGCCCCTCACACTTGCTACACTTAGTAAAAATCCAGTTTCTTTCGATTTTATTGATTCTGGTGATGGCTCTTTATCCTGGAATAATCACGTTGAATTGGGCAAGTGGGCAGACCTAATGCTTATTGCACCGGCTACGGCAAATACCTTGTCAAAAATGGCCAATGGGCTTTGCGACAATTTACTTCTTGCTACATACTTATCTTGTACAGCACCTACTTTTGTTGCACCGGCTATGGATTTGGATATGTACGCTCATGTAACCACCAAGGAAAGTCTTAGTAAATTAGAATCACAGGGAGTTCATATAATTCCCGTTGGCTCAGGTTTTTTAGCCAGTGGTCTTGAGGGAGAAGGACGTATGTCTGAGCCCGAGGAAATTGTCTCTGCAATTAAACGCCAAGTCAGATCTCTTCAAAAATTAGCCAATAAACGCGTGTTAATCAGTGCAGGGCCTACAAGAGAGTCAATAGATCCTGTTCGTTTTTTATCTAATCGCTCGACTGGTACAATGGGTTATGAATTAGCTCGAGAAGCTTATCTTCAGGGCGCAGATGTGACTCTGGTATCCGGACCAGTACACCCCATTGAACTACCTGATGCGATTCATAAAATTGAGATAGATTCAGCTAGGGAAATGTCTGAAGTATTGCACGATCAGTTTCCGAATTGTGACTTATTTATTTCAACTGCAGCAGTTGCTGATTTTACACCGTTGGAACATTCATCGGAAAAAATTAAGAAGTCACTATTTCAAGCTGAAGATTGGAATTTGCGTCTAGTTGCTACACAGGATATTTTAGCTTCACTGTCATCAGCTAAAAAAGATCAAATTGTTATTGGGTTTGCTCTAGAATCTTCGAATGCTATTTCGAATGCGATGTCTAAGTTGAAATCGAAGAATCTTGATGCAATTGCTTTAAATACACTAGAGGATCCTGGAGCTGGTTTTGGGACTAAAACGAACCAAATTCGATTACTTTTTGCAGACGGATCGGATGTGTTACTACCGCTAAATACGAAAAGAGAAATCGCTCGACTCATGTGGTCTGAGCTTATTGATCGATTATGTTAAAAAAAGCGTTAACCTTCTTTTTATTCTTTCTTTTTTGCTCTTTAGGTGCACAAGAGATCTCTCCTACAGTGGTTGTAACTAATAGAAGCAACTCTCAATGGGTTTCTTCCATTCAAAATAGGCTGCAGGTTGAATTAGAACGTTTTATTTCTTTACAATCTTGGCAAGGATCAACACGTCCTAAAACCGCAAGGTTAGACGTAAGATATTATCTGGCTATTCTTTCGCAGCAAGACGAAAATTACCAGGCGAGTCTTATGGTTGAAGTTTTTCGTCCGGTTTATGGTACTACCTATAAAACGTCGTTGTTTCGATGGGTGGATACCGGCATAACCTTTAGTTATACCCCTGGAATGCCACTTGTTTTTAATGAAAACATGCTACAATCAAATCTATTAGCATCCCTTGCGTTTTATTCCTATTTAGCTTTAGGGATGGAAGCGGATAGTTTTGAATTACATGCTGGTACAGAGGCCTACCGAAAAGCAGATCAATTAATTTCTAGAGCACAAGTACTTCGCTCTGGTGGATGGGAAATGCGACGAACAGGTACTACTAAATACCGATTGGTTTATGAGTTGCTTTCTGAAAATGGTCGTTTATTACGGGATTGGTTTTATGCCTATCATCGCAAGGGAATAGATCTCCTACACAGTGAACCCGTTGATCACCTTTCTCAAATGGAAGCTTCCATAGGCTTATTTATCCAGATGGATAAATCAATTAAAAATCTACTGGTTTACAAAAGATGGAATGAAGTGAAAAGTGCTGAGTTTGAAAGAATTTTAAAAATGGAAAAGCTGTAGCGTCTTTGCAGTTTCAAAAATTAACTTCGTAGTACAAATCGATTATTACATTGATTCGAAAAGTTTACATTAAGAATTATGCGCTCATTGAAGAGGTTTCTGTTTCCTTTTCAAATGGCTTTACAGTGATTACTGGTGAAACAGGTGCGGGTAAATCGATTTTGCTAAGTGCTTTGCAATTAGCCCTAGGCAATCGCCTAGAAAACAAAAATCTTTTTGATTCAACTAAGAAATGTATCGTCGAAATTGAAATAGATATCCCCGAATCATTCGAAAACTGGTTTATTACAAATGATGTTGATTATGCTGCACAATCAATTATCCGGCGCGAATTACTTCCTTCAGGCAAGTCTCGTCTTTTTATTAATGATTCCCCGATAAATCAAGGGGATTTACGATTATTGATGGACCAACTCATTAGTATTCATTCTCAGCATGAAGCCTACACACTTTTACAACCTTCGGAGCAACTTAGAATTCTAGATGACTTTTCTGGTACTCTAGATTTAGCTACAGAGTTTAAAGTGCTCGTGCAAACGTATAGAGCCCTAGTTGACAAACGTGATAAATTGGCGCAATCTCAATCGGAAGAAGAGAAAAAGTGGGATTATCTATCGTTTATTAAAGAAGAATTAGAAAGGGCTCAAGTTGATCAGATGGATATTGATTCTTTAGAACAAGAACAGCAAACATTAGCAGAAGTCGATTCGATAAGAAGCCTACTCTCTGAGAGTCAATTTTTGATGAGTGACGATGAGCTAGGAATACTTTCTCAGCTGAACAAACAGGTACGCTTGCTTTCGGAACTGAACAATAAAAGTGGGCAATTTTCAACGCTATATGAGCGGATTCAAAGTTGTTTTATTGAGTTAAAAGATATTTACACTGAGCTCGAACGAAGTAACGATAGCATAGTTGCAGATCCCAACAGGTTAGATGAGTTGAATACTACACTTAGTGAGGTGTATCGCTTACAACAAAAACACAAACTTGCCGACTTTAACGAATTACATGATTTGTATACTACACTATGTTATCAATTGTCTGCATATCAGCCCGTTGAGGACAAGTTAAAGGATATAGAAATTGAATTGCTTGCTTTAGAACAACAAATTGACGAGAAAGCCGATAAGCTTCTTTTATTGCGACAAAAAGGTGCTAAAATATTGACTGCCGAGTTAGAAAGTGTTCTTTCTGAATTGGGTATGCCTTCTGCTGAATTGTGTTTTGAGTTTAACCCCTCTGAACTAAGTTTGAAAGGAAAGCATGAAATTGATTTAAAGTTTCGAGCGAACAAGGGTGGTAGTTTACAACCGTTAAAGTCGGCTATATCAGGAGGAGAATTATCTAGACTATCACTTGCTATGGAGTATGTCCGCAGTAAAATAGGTGCAATTCCAGCTCAGATTTTTGACGAAATAGATTCTGGAGTATCGGGCAATGTTGCGGATAAAATCGCCCAGCTTTTTTGTAAAATGGGAGAGTCTGTACAGCTCATTGTGATTAGCCATTTACCTCAGGTTGCCTCGAAAGCCTCGCACCATTTTAAGATTTCGAAGACAGAAGATGATACAAATACACGCACTTCGTTACAACTACTTTCTGACCACCAGCGCGAGAAGGAAATTGCAATCATGCTAGAAGGACTAAACCCTTCAAAAACGGCACTTATGCATGCCAAAAGTTTGCTTGCGCGCTCATAGAGCCGAACTTCCTATATTTGTTTGAATAATATTCTATTTATTAGTTATGAGTTATAACCTACTTAAAGGAAAGCGTGGAATTATTTTTGGCGCTCTTGATGAAAATTCGATCGCTTGGAAAACTGCTGAACGTGTTCATGAAGAAGGCGGATCTTTTGTACTAACCAATGCTCCAATTGCTTTGCGGATGGGACAACTTAATGCGCTTGCTGAAAAAACAGGGGCAAAGGTAATACCTGCGGATGCAACCTCAACCGAAGATCTTGATCGTCTTATTGCTGAGTCTACCGCTCATTTAGGGGGTAAACTTGATTTTGTTTTACATTCTATAGGAATGTCTGTAAATGTCCGTAAAGGTCGACACTATACGGATGAAAACTATGATTTTACCGCCAAAGGTTGGGATGTATCGGCGCTCTCTTTTCATAAATTACTCCAGTCACTTTATAAAAATGATTCAATGAATCAGTGGGGGAGTATAGTAGCCCTTACCTATATGGCTGCACAGCGAACCTTCCCTGATTATAATGATATGGCTGATAACAAAGCATATCTTGAATCGGTAGCTCGTAGCTTTGGATATTTCTTCGGTAAGGAGAAAAAGGTTCGAGTCAATACGATTTCGCAGTCTCCAACAGTTACCACTGCAGGTAAAGGGGTAAAAGGATTTGATGCTTTTTTAAATTTTGCAGAAATGATGTCTCCTCTAGGAAATGCAACAGCTGATGATTGTGCAGATTACACGGTTACATTATTTTCAGATTTTACTCGAAAAGTGACCATGCAAAATCTGTTTCATGATGGTGGATTCTCAACAACTGGTGTCAGTCAAGAAATTGTCGACCACTTTTCTAAATAGTTTCAAAATCGCCCCGATTTCGGGGCTTTTTTATGGATAACCTTCTCTTTTCTTTTATTATTCCTGTGTACAATCGTCCTGAGGAAATGGAACGTTTATTGCACACACTTGTAGAACAAACCGACAAAAATTTCGAAGTTATTGTGGTTGAGGACGGATCTATTTTAGATTCAAAAGCAGTGTGTAGAAGTTTTGAACAACACTTGACGATACGTTATTTTTTCAAAGAGAATTCAGGTCCAGGAGCGAGTCGAAATTATGGAATGTCTAAGGCGAATGGATCGTATTTTCTCATTTTAGACAGCGATTGCTTGCTGCCTTCAAATTACCTTGAAGAAGTACGCAATAGACTACAACAACATTATACCGATATATTTGGGGGGCCAGACAAAAGCCATCCCCGATTTTCAGTTTTTCAAAAAGCTGTAAATGAAGTCTTAACCAGTCCATTGTCAACTGGAGGAGTGCGGGGAGGAACAACTGCATTAAGTCGGTTTCAGCCAAGGAGTTTTAATATGGGTATTTCGCGAAAGGCATTTAAGCAATTAGGTGGCTTTGGTAATATTCACCCGGGTGAAGATCCAGATTTTGTTTTTAGAGCCTGGAATGCCAATTTGGAGTCACAACTAATCTCGACTGCTAGTGTCTATCATGAGCGTAGAATCAATATGCGTCTCTTTGCAAAGCAGATCTATAAGTTCGGCTCGGTACGACCCATTTTGAACAAGAGACACCCCAAGTATACTTCTAATATGTTTTTATTACCCTCATTGTTTACTGCAGGTCTCCTTTGCATTCTGGTGTTATTCACCTTCGAACTGTTTTCATTAGGGTTTTCTGAAACTACTTCAATTCTGCTGAAGTTGGGCGGTTTGGTCTATTTGGTCTATACGATTACTTTTTTTATTCATTCTCTTTTACGTAGTCGTTCTCTTCGAATTTCGTTACTTGCAACAGGCTTACTTTATATCCAATTTGTAGCTTATGCACTGGGATATATTCGTACTACTTATAAACTCATAGGCGTTAAACTCGAGCAGATTGAAGAGCGCTTACCCGAGTTCTTTTTTAAGAATCAATCCGTAAATTCAGCTCATGAAATTTAAGATCGATCCTAAATTTTTCCTTTTTCTTCTGCTATCGGTTGTGCTTTGGCAATTCATTAACCTGGCTCAACCCGTATCAGTAACAAAGCCGGTTAAACTTGAGTTTCAAAAACCTAGCGAGGCCTTTCAGTTAACTTCGGATTCTATTGTATCGATCGATGTGCGTGTCACTTCAACAGGCTTAGGACTGTTATTCCGTTCTCCGTTCAAACAGACCTATATAATGCGCACAGATGGTATGCAAAAAGTAGATAGTAACTATTTTTTATTGGCAACAGATGTTGAAAACCAATTGCAACAATCTTTTGGGGAGTCAATTCGAATAGAGAAATTATTTGAAAGTGAAGTAAAGCTACCTATTGCACCATTGGAAACCAAAAGTATTCCTGTTCATCCGAATGTTAGACTCAGTTTTAAGCAAAACCACCTCCAACTAGGGGATATAGAGGTCGACCCGTCAATGATCACTATGCACGCCACAGAATATAATTTAGAAAAGTTATCGCATATTGACACAGAATTGCTTCAGCTCACGAATCTTTCGCAAGATGTTGATACGGAAGTTCCTCTTGATTTTTCTGGTGTGACGTTTTCTGGTATTTCTTCCAAGACAGTTCGAATAAAGGCTAAAGTGGTTCGTTTTTCTGAGATGATTTTTGAGGTGCCCATCTTGATTCCTGAATTGAGTAGTGGTGTTAAGCTCGATGTTTTTCCTCCAGTAGCAAAAGTTCTTTGTAAAGCACCCGCAGAACTATTGAAAACCCTAGATGAAAGCTCCTTTGTAGTGACCATAAATTTTGATTTAGAACGTTCACTAGGTCAACTACCCTCGAGACTTCCACTTAAAATTTCAGCTCAACCGAAAGACGCTTTAGAGGTGTCTCTACTACAACCAGATGTAAATTTTATTTTAGAAAATAAATGAAAGTTATCGGAATCACCGGAGGTATTGGAGCAGGTAAAAGCTTTGTTTGTCAATTAATTAAAGCTAAAGGTTATCCGGTTTATAACGCCGATTTAATGTCTAAGGAGCTATTAATTACTAAGGAAATACGCCCTGAAGTTGAGCGGCTTTTTGGTTCAAATGCCTACCAGTTAAACGAATCTGGAAAATTAGTTCTAAACACAACGTTTATTGCTGACGCGATTTTCTCGAATCCAGTTTTGCGAAAACAGTTGGAACAATTAATTCACCCGCTAGTTCGTAATGATTTTAAATCCTGGGTGATCGGGCAATCATCAACCCTTGTATTTCAAGAATCCGCCTTACTTCTTGCATCAGAAGACCTATCCTTCTTTGATGCGATCGTTTATATCGATGCAGATATTGATCGCCGAATTGAGAAGGTAATGCTCCGAAATGGCTTAGCTCGATCTGAAGTGCTTGATCGTATCGCAGCTCAACCAAAGCTAGAAGATCACACGCATCGAATACACTATCTGTTATACAATAATTACGATCATTCAATCGAGCAGGAGGTAGATGCCCTCCTTGAAGATCTATCCCTTAAAACTACAGTTTAGAACCTATGAATAAAAAGTGGTTATATACGACTTTAGTATTAATGTCGATTTCGCTTATCGGAATAATTTTAGTTCAAGGTTATTGGATAAAGATCTCGTTTGAGAGTCGATCAGAAGAGTTTTCTACTGCGATTCTTGATGTACTTGAGCACGCTACTGAGCAGATTGAGGAGCGTGAGATTAAGGATTACTACCAAAAATTAGCCGTACTAATTGATAGTGTTGGCACACCCAAATCAACCCATATTCGAAACTTTTTCTTTGTAAACCGTGAGATTTCAGAGGATGAAATCATTTATTATTCTCATAATATTTTAGAGGAAGGATATGATCTATCTACCAACTCTCTACCGGGTTTTTGGGGAGCTACTTCCTCGGACACCACGCGCATTCTGAATTTTACTTCTAAACGAACTCAAAAGGTGTTCCGTTCAACACCATCCTTTGATAGTAATTCTATTCAGATTGAGCCAGTTGAGGTAATTGAAAAAATAGGTGGGCTAAGTAGTATTGAAAAAGCGCAATATGAAGATGTTTTCATGGAAGCCGCTAAGGCTACGCCTATTTACGAACGTCTTTCTGCCCAAGAGTTACAGTTCGTTTTAAGTAGAGAGCTTCTCAAAAGAGAAATTACTCTTCCATTTGCTTTTGGAATAGTACGGCAAGGGTATCCTACCTCTGTTAAAAGTAACGACTTCGATTTTACCGTAAACAGTAATTTTAAAGTTCCTATTTTTCGTGATAGTGAGGGTGTAAGTGCTTATCAACTCGTATTAGATATCCCTAAGAAAGATGCTTATTTAGTTAGGGATGTTCTAGGTCTGATGGCCTTATCGGTGTTTTTTACGCTGATCATTCTAGCCGCATTTTCTGTGGCAATCTATCAGTTATTTGCCCAGAAAAAGCTAGCAGAAATAAAAGCGGATTTTATTAATAACATGACCCATGAGTTTAAAACTCCAATTGCTACGATAGGACTTGCGGTTGATGCGCTTCGATCGGTAGCTAAAAAGGAGCAGTCTACTGAAACAGTTGTTCGTTATCTGAATATGATCCGGGATGAGAATAAACGAATGCACACTCAGGTAGAAAATGTATTGCAGATTGCGCAGTTAGAGCGACAGCAAATTGAATTAGATAGAAAGGAGACCTCGCTTCATGAAGTAATTTTGCAGGCGAAAGATCGCATGGATCTAATAGCTTCAGAAAGGAATGGCACAATTGTTGTTGAGCTAGAAGCTGATAATGACAAGGTGTGGGGTGATTCGATGCATCTTACACATGTTTTTATCAACCTGTTAGATAATGCGATTAAGTATACCGATGAACAAACAAGCCCTTTGGTACGTATTTCAACGGTAGTAAGTGGTCGCAATATTGTGGTTAAACTTTCCGATAATGGAATTGGAATGAGCCGGACCACCTTGAAACAGGCCTTTGAAAAGTTTTATAGAGAAACCAGTGGAAATTTACATCTGGTTAAAGGGCACGGATTAGGTCTGGCCTATGTAAAGCAGATCATTGAGGCACATCAAGGTAAAATTACGGCTGAGAGTGAAAAGGGAGTGGGAACCACTTTTTATGTTCAACTGAAATTGTATTAATAAGCCTTATGACTGATTCTAAGAATGTATTACTTGTAGAGGATGATCCAAATTTTGGAATTATCCTAAGAGATTACCTCTCCTTAAATGGGTTTACTGTAACCTTAGCAAAAAACGGGATGGAGGGCTTTGAGAAATACAAAAAAGGCAGCTTTGATATTTGCATATTAGACGTTATGATGCCTTACAAGGATGGCTATACATTGGCTAAGGAAATTCGTGAAGAAAACGCTTCAGTTCCAATTATTTTCTTAACGGCTAAGTCTATGAAAGAAGATGTTCTTCAGGGATATAAGGTGGGAGCTGATGACTTTTTAAATAAGCCGTTTGATTCAGAAGTATTACTAGTTAAAATAAAAACACTGCTCAAGCGGAAATCGACGCAATCGTCTATTGATCAAAAGCAATTTGATTTTCAAATTGGACGTTTTCATCTTAATGCTAAATTGAGATTTCTTACGTTAGACAACGACCAGCCAATTAAATTGTCTCCTAAAGAAAATGAGCTTTTAAAACTACTCGCCTTGCATTTGAATGATCTGATGCCAAGAGAACTTGCCTTAACCCAAATATGGAGAGACGATAATTACTTTACCTCGCGGAGTATGGATGTGTATATTGCCAAGCTTCGTAAATATTTAAAATCTGACCCTAAAGTTGAAATTTTAAACATTCATGGCGAGGGTTTTAGACTAGTTGTGAATCCTTAAGGAATTTTAGAATTGTTTCTGTACTAAGCGTTTGAGCGGGAAACCACTTGAACGCTTTTTTTTTGCGGTACCAGGTGAGTTGTCGTTTTGCGAAATTTCTACTATGCTGCTTTATTTTGTCAATAGCATCATCTAAGGTTAGCTTTTCTTCGAAATACTCGAATAGTTCTTGATACCCTACCGTCTGAAGAGAGCTGAGCTCTTTTAAAGAGTGTAACACTCTAGCTTCTTCGATCAGTCCTTGATTAATCATTAGGTCTACTCGTCTATTAATTCTTTCATATAGACCCTCTCTTGGCCACTCGATACCGACTTCAATGATATGCTCAAATTGAGGCTTCCGTGTATTGAGATAAGAGTGGTATGGTTTACCTGTGTAGAGGCTTATAGACAAGGCTCGAATAATTCTTCGAGAGTTATATCGATCGATACTAAGGGCTGTCTTCGGGTCAACTTTCTTAAGTTGTTCGTATAGCGCACCGATTTCCTGTAGCTCTAATTCTTGTATAAATTTTTTTGGTATTGATGGAAAATCGTCCAATCCATAGAG
>CAZUBV010000028.1:0-13887 GCA_964618875.1 uncultured Flavobacteriaceae bacterium | reverse complement strand
GCCATAAAAAGGGGTGTCAGCATTTACTGCTTGCATACTGCTTTAGATAAGGTAATTGGCGGAGTTAATGACCTGATGGGTAATGCCCTAAAACTAGAACAATCAACGTATTTATTACCCCAAGAGCAAGGCGGAATGGGAAGAATCGGGTATCTAAAAAACCCAATGACGGGAATCGATTTTTTAAAACAGGTACAATCGGTTTTTCAAACCCCAATGCTAAGGCATAGCACAATTCCTGACAAACCAATTAAAAAAGTAGCTGTTATAGGAGGTAGTGGAGCGTTTGGAATTGAAGACGCACTTGCTCAACATGCTGATGCATTGCTCACCGCAGACCTAAAGTATCACGATTTTTTCAAACCCAACGGGGAACTTCTTTTAATCGATGTGGGACACTTTGAATCTGAGCGATTTACAAAAAATGCAATTGCTAAATACCTTCAAGAAAAATTTAGTAATTTTGCCGTCACTTTATCAGAATTAAACACTAATCCAGTAGGGTATTACACGTATGGCGAAGAATAAAGAATTGAGCGTAGAAGACAAGTTAAGAGCGCTTTACGATTTACAGCTTATTGACTCTCGAATTGACGAGATCCGCAATCTTAGAGGAGAACTTCCAATGGAGGTAGAAGATCTTGAAGATGAGGTAGCAGGTTTAAGCACGCGACTTGATAAACTAAAAGAAGATATCAGCACCTTAAACGCAGAAATCGCCACAAAAAAAAATACTATCGAAGAGGCTAATGGCCTTATGAAAAAATACGCCGAACAGCAGAAGAATGTTCGTAATAGTCGAGAATTTAATTCTTTAACTAAAGAAATTGAATTTCAGGAACTAGAAATTCAACTTGCCGAAAAGCACATTAGAGAATTCAAAGTTAAAATTGAACACAAAAACGAAAGTATTGAGCAAACTTCTGAAAAGCTCAATGCCCGTAAGGAGCACTTAGATCACAAAAAAGGCGAGCTTCAAAATATTCTAGCTGAAACTGAAAAAGAAGAAAAGGAACTAGAGAAGTTATCCGAAAAATACGCTACCGATTTAGAAGAGCGTCTTTTTACAGCTTATCAGAAAATTAGAAGCTCAGTAAAAAATGGATTAGCAGTTGTTTCCGTTAGCCGTGGTGCTTCGGGAGGTTCTTTCTTCACTTTACCCCCACAAGTACAAGTAGAAATTGCCGCTCGTAAGCGAATCACTACCGATGAGCACAGTGGAAGAATTTTAGTGGACCCTGTACTAGCCGAAGAAGAGACTGAGAAAATGCATGGTATTTTTGATTCAATAAGCTAAAATCAATAGCACAGAAATAAAGAAGGACGGGCCTGCAAGCCCGTCCTTTTTCGTTATTTTTGTTTAGTATTTTTATTCAATCGCTAAACAAAATGATCGAGTTTACTGCAGAAAAACTATCAACTATACCCCAACGAGAACGTGCTCACCTTATAAACAACCTCTGTGGACTACGATCAGCAAACCTAATAGGCACGCAATCCGGGACAAACGTCAATTTGGCTATTTTTAATTCTGTGCTGCATTTGGGTAGCCAACCTCCACTTCTTGGGATGGTATTTAGACCCTTAACCGTTGAGCGACATACCTATGATTACATAAAAGAAACCAAGCTTTTTAGCGTAAATCAACTACTTATTTCTAAGACACTGGAAGGACACCATACTTCGGCGAAATTTACAGCAGAGCAGTCTGAATTTGATCAATGCGGATTTACTCCCTTGTACCGAGAAGGACTGACCATTCCATTTGTTAAAGAAAGTCATATTCAAATCCTGTGCAGTTACAGTAAAGAACATCGGCTCGAAAACGATTGTATACTACTTACCGGTCGGATAGTACAATTTTGGGTATCCGAATCGATCTTAGAGTCTGACCATTGGATCAATCACGAAAAGGCAGAATCCGCAGCTATTGGAGGTTTAGATGCGTACTATAGCACCTCACTGATTGATAGATTCAGTTATGCTAAGCCTGAACAAACACCTCACTCAATTGCCTCAGGTAATGCATAAAAAAGCCTATCTACCCGAAAAGATCTGTATCGTCTGTAAGCGGCCCTTTAGCTGGAGGAAAAAGTGGGAAAGAGATTGGGAAAACGTAAAGTATTGCAGTAAAAAATGTGCTGCTTCAAAACCGAATAGTTAAATGAATAGTTTACTTATTGTCAATGGTTTACTTCGCGTTACCGACAATCCTTTGTTGGCAAAAGCCCTTACCCATAAAGGTGTTATCGCCTACTATGAATTAAACACAACCCCAATTGAATTACACGGCATTGCCTTTCCTAATAAAGGTGCGGCCTCTAGGATTTTTGAACTTCAAAGTTTAAGCGACCTTCAACTGCGATTACAACAACTTGGTATACCCCTAATTATAAGTAGTGACGGTCCTTCGAAAATTATCGAATTAATCGAAACGCATCAAATAAAAACCGTTTACGCATTACACTACTCAAGTAGTGAAGAACTAGCCCTTATAGAACCCTTAAAAAATAGAGCTGACCTTAGAGTTGTGACTGACCACAGTGATTTATTGTATGATTTTTACAAGCTGCCGTTTTCGATTTCTCAGCTTCCAGAGGTCTTCACTGCCTTTAGAAAAAAAGTTGAGCGCTATACCAGCCCGTTACCTCCAAATCAGAACGTATTAGTACCCGTATCAGCTCCGATCGCTATTCAAAGCACTGCCATACCTTCCCTTGAGAGCCTTGGTTATTCTTCATATATGATTGACCCCCGCAGTGCCCATCCGTTTGAGGGAGGAGAAACAGCCGGATGGAGCCGATTAGAACATTACTTCTGGAAAACGGGACGCGTCGCTACCTATAAACAAACCAGAAATGGCCTGCATGGCTTAGACTTTAGCTCTAAGCTATCCGCTTATATCGCCCTGGGTTGTCTTTCTGTTCGTTCCATTTACGACCAGCTAAAGGCTTTCGAAAAAAGTGTAACTCAGAATGAGGACACCTACTGGCTATTTTTTGAACTACTATGGCGTGAATATTTTAAACTCATCGGCTTTAAACATGGGGATCAAATCTTTAAAATCGAGGGGATACTGAATAAAACCTATCACTGGAACAACACAAAGAGTGTTTTTATTGATTGGATCAATGGCAACACCAAAGACAGTCTGGTAAATGCGGCTATGATCGAGCTTAAAACTACCGGATGGATGAGTAATAGAGCACGTCAAAATGCCGCAAGCTACTGGTCAAAAACACTGAAGCAAGACTGGCGGGTTGGTGCATATTATTTTCAATCACAACTCATCGATTACGATCCACAAGCTAACTGGGGAAACTGGTGCTATGTTAGCGGGGTAGGAAATGACCCTAGAGATCGAATCTTTAATACCGCTAGACAGGCCGAACTGTACGATGCGAACAAAACCTATAGAAGGCTATGGAACAGCTAGTTCGTCTTCGACTCCTTTTAGGAGATCAGCTAAACACAAAGCATTCGTGGTTTGCGCGCATCGATCCGCAAACAGTCTATCTCATGGCTGAAATGCACCAAGAAACTACGCAGGTCACACATCATCTGCAGAAGATCGTTGCCTTCTTTCAAAGCATGAGAAACTTTGCCGATTCGTTAGAATCACAGGGGCATAAGGTCGTGTATCAATATATATGCGATAATCCCCAGCGCAGTCTCAGTGAACGAATTATAGAACTAATTGCCCAGCATCCAATCGAATGTTTTGAGTACCAGCTTCCGGACAATTTCCGCCTTGATCAGCAATTACAAGAGATTGCGGGGGTTTTGAGAGAAAAAGGCATTAAAGTCACAACACATGATACCGAGCATTTTTTAACTACAAGAGACACCCTCACACTTCATTTCAAAGGAAAGAAGCAACTACTGATGGAATCGTTTTACCGCATGATGCGGAAAAAACACAACATTTTACTAACTCCACAAGGCGATCCCGAGGGAGGCAAGTGGAATTATGACCATGAGAATCGAAAATCGATTGATTCAAAGCTCCAGCTACCTAACGGAATCCATTTACAAAATGACATAGAAAAGGTGGTAGAGGACATTCGCCTCAGTGGAATCCCCACACTTGGCAGTATAACAACCCATGCGTTTTTTTGGCCAACCTCTAGGGACCACGCTATCACACTGCTCGATTATTTTTGCGAATACCTACTCCCCTATTTTGGCACCTATCAAGATGCTATGCTCCAAGATGAGCCCTTTTTATTTCACTCTAAACTCTCCTTCGCTCTCAATGCTAAACTCATAGATCCAAAAGAGGTTATTGATAGTGTACTTGAAACCTATCGAAAAAACGATCGAATCAGTCTAGCTCAGGTCGAAGGATTCATCCGTCAAATTTTAGGGTGGAGAGAATACATGCGGGGCATCTACTGGAAAGAAATGCCTGAGTACAGCTCAAAAAATTATTTTGGCCACCACCGACCGCTACCTACCTTTTATTGGACCGGCAAAACAAAAATGAACTGCCTTTCTCAGGCTATTGGCCAAACACTAGAGCACAGTTATGCGCATCACATACAGCGACTAATGATCACCGGTAATTTTGCGTTACTAGCCGAAATTGACCCCGATCAGGTTGACCAGTGGTATTTAGGGGTGTATATTGACGCAATACAATGGGTTGAAATTACCAACACTAGAGGAATGTCGCAGTTTGCTGATGGCGGAATCATTGCTACGAAACCCTACATCAGTAGTGGGGCCTACATCGACAAAATGAGCAATTACTGCAAAAAATGTCAGTATTCGGTAAAAGAAAAAACAGGTCCCAATTCATGCCCTTTTAATTCACTGTATTGGAACTTTCTTGAAAAGAAAAAAGATCAACTTTCGACGAATCCACGTATGGCTATGATGTACCGACTACTCGAGAAAAAGGATAAAGATGAACTTAGCGCTCAGATAGAGCGAGCCGAATTAATTATTGAGCAGCCCGATCGCTTTTAGAATTTTTCGATTACCCCATCGACGATGCCGTAAGTGATCGACTCGGCAGCATCCATCCAGTAGTCACGGTCAAAGTCTTTCATTACTTTGTCTAACGGCTGACCGCAGTTTTCGGATAAAATTTTGGCACCAATTTCTTTCGTCTTGATAATCTCTCGAGCTTGAATTTCAATCGAAGAGGCCTGACCCCTAGCACCACCACTTGGTTGATGAATCATTACACGTGCGTGGGGCTGAATAAAACGTCTACCCTTCGCACCTGCCGAGAGTAAGATGCTACCCATTGATGCAGCCAGTCCAGAACACACCGTTGATACAGGGCTTTTGATGGCAAAAATAGTATCGTAAATGGTAAAGCCAGAGGTTACATATCCGCCAGGGCTATTGATAATCAGCTGAATTTCGTCATGGCTAATCGAATCGAGGTACAGCAGACGATCGACCACGTGCTTTGCACTATCATCATCTACTTGCCCCCATAAAAACACTTTTCGATCGGTTAAGAGCGCATTTTCAATAAGATCACGAACTTTTGATGAAGCAGCCATAAGAATAGATTTAAGGTGCAAAAATAAGCCCTCTGCCGAATTTAGCCTAGCACTTCGTACCTTTAAAACAAAAAGCAAATGAAAAATATTCTTTTCGCGCTCGTCAGTGTTTTGCTTCTAGCAAGCTGCAGTGAATCTAAGGCAACCCCCGACAAACCGGTAGCAAAACAAGTAGCAGACAACATTGCAAAAGCTCACGGAATCGAAGCCTTCGAAACCCTTGAGACTATTGATTTTACTTGGAACGTGAGTCGTCCTGACGGAAGTACTTTTTCTCGCCGATGGATATGGGAACCTAAACAGGATTCGGTAACCACCTTTAGAGCCGATCAAAAAATAACCTACAACTGGAAGTCTCTCGATAGTATCACAAACGAGATCAATAAAGGATTTATCAATGATAAATACTGGCTAGTAGCCCCACTTCAACTCGTCTGGGATCAGGAAAGTTTTTCTGCAAGCTATCAACAGGAAGCTCTAAGTCCTGGACTGGAGGAGCCCATGCAAAAACTAACTATTGTATATGGTGGTGATTCTGGCGGATATACCCCAGGGGACGCTTACGACTTTTATTTCAAAGATGATTTCATTATTCGGGAATGGGTATTTCGGCGTGCTAATCAACCTGAGCCAAACCTAATCTCTATTTGCGAATCCTACGTAACCCTTGGTGGACTCTTAATTGCCAAAAAACACAACCGCCCTGATGGAAGTGGCGCACTCTATTTCACAGACTTGCGAATCGAATAAATGGCATCCTGAAGTCGCTGAGCAAACTCATACACATCGGAAAATGAATTATAAATCGGAACCGGTGCAATTCGAATTACATTTGGATTTCGCCAATCCGGCAACACCCCATGTGCACATAGATAATCAAAAATTTCCCTTCCGCGCTCGGGCATAAAAATCGATAATTGGGCTCCGCGCTGTTTCGGTGTAATAATCTCAAGTGGATATGTTGTCCGCTTCGCTACATCCAAAATCATAAACTCAAGATAATCGGTAAGCTTATTGCGTTTTTCAATAAGCCGATCCATACCTACCTCTTCAAACAAACTTAAGGCCGCATCGTAAGGAGCCAAAGCTAAAATCGGAAGATTAGAGAGCTGCCAAGCCTCTGCTCCTGTAGCGGGCTGAAAGGAATCGTTCATTTGAAATCGCACCGACTTTTCAACACCCCACCACCCCTCGAAACGAGGGATAGAGGCGTTGTTATGATGTCTTTGATGGATAAAAATACCTGATAGACTACCCGGTCCAGCATTCATGTATTTATAACTACACCAAGCTGCAAAATCAACTCCCCAATCGTGGAGCTTCAGTTCTATATTTCCTGCCGCGTGAGCCAAATCCCAGCCTACGGTAATTCCGTATGATCTAGCCACAGCAGTTATTTTTTCGATATCTAAAACTCCTGCCGTGTAATAATTAACTCCACCCAGCATCACAAGGGCAATTCGCTCATGATTTTGCTCAATAGCCTTGATAAAATCTTCAGTTGAAGGAGCATTACTGCCAGCTGAAGGCCCTACCTCGATCAGTGCGCTATCGAAGTTAAATCCGTGAAAGCGCAATTGCGATTTGAGTAAATACTGATCCGAAGGAAATGCCTTTTCCTCACACAAAATAGCATATTTAGATGCCGTAGGCCTGTAAAAGGACACCAGTAACAGATGTAGATTAACGGTGAGTGTGTTCATAATGGTTACCTCATCGTTTAGGCCGCCGACAACTTTGGCAAGCTTCGGTACAATTCGTTCATGGTAATCCCACCACGGATTATCCGAATAGAAGTGACCGTCTACCCCATGGGTTGCCCAATCAGATAGAACCTGATCAATGAATTGTCGCGTTCTTTTAGGCTGCAGCCCTAATGAATTGCCAGTAAAATAGAGCACCTCCTCTCCTGATGCTGTCTTTGGTATCAAAAACTGATTGCGATAACTAGCAAGAACATCATCTTTATCAGCAAGCTGGGCAAATTCGCGGGTACTTTGAAACATAGCCTTATTTTTGAGCTAAAATTACTTAAAAATAGGCCGATGCACTTTTTCTCAGATGCCTTAGAAGGCTATTTACATGCACATTTAGATAACGAGCCAGAATACCTTAGGGAACTCAGCCGAGAAACTCATCAAAAGGTGATTCAACCGCGGATGATCTCTGGGCATTATCAAGGAAGACTCTTAGCCCTAATTAGTCAATTAATCAGGCCAAAAACCATACTCGAAGTAGGAACGTATACCGGGTACTCAGCACTTTGTCTTGCAGAAGGACTACCTGAAGACGGAAACATACATACCATAGAGGTCAATGAAGAACTCCGATGGCTTCAAGAAAAATACTGGAGTCGTAGCCCCTATAACTCAAAAATCAATGCATACATAGGCGATGCGCTCACAATTATTCCAGAGCTCGACTATAGCTTCGATTTGGTATTTATCGATGCCAAGAAAGCCGATTACAATGCCTATCTCGATGTGATTTTGCCTAAACTTCGTCCGGGCAGTGTGGTACTCTCCGATAATATCTTGTGGAGCGGTAAAGTTGTTGAACCACTCGATCCTTCGGATAAGGCAACAGAAGCTTTACTGACGTTCAATCAAAGGCTCACAGACGATGAGCGTTTCGAACATATCATACTTCCCGTTAGAGACGGTTTAAGTATTGCGAGATATCGCTAGTTTACTGACGTTTAATCGTTCCGGTAACTTCTTCAACGGATTTTTTAACCTGTTGAGCACTGCTTTTTAATTCATCAGTGATACTCGAATCGATACCACTTTTTTCAGCTGACTTTTGAATCTCTCGCTTGACATCATCGGCTGCGTCCTTCAATTGACGCATCCCTTTCGCCAAACCACGAACGATTTCGGGGAGCCGATCGGTTCCAAAAATAATAACCACTAAAAAGAGGATAAAGAAAATCTCAGCCCCACTTATAAACAGCATATGCATACAGCAAATATAAAAAAACCCGCAGCGAACTGCTGCGGGTTTTTAATTGAATTCATTGAAGTTATCCCTTTATTTGAGCCTTTAATGCATCAAACTCAGAACCTTCTTCTTTTTTCGGCCACGAGTTATTCGCAGTGTCGATATCCGCGGTTTCAGCTTTAGGATCAACTACGATACCGGTTAGCTTTTTATCTGAAGAGATAACACGCTTCACTTCAGCATCATTCTTTCTCCAAATTTCGGGTGGATACGTTACCGTTTCAGTACTTCCGTCCTCATATGAATACTCAACAATTAGCGGCATCGGGATACCTCCTGGCTTAGTGAAGGCGATTTCATAGAAATACTTCGGCTCTTTGATTCTAGCACGCTCTTCTTCGGTCATGTTATCCATCATAAATTCCTTCAAGGTTGAAGAGGTTTCTGATGGCGATGCACTACTCAAATTCTCGTCAGTCTCGGCCGCGTTCATATCGGCTAGGTATACAAGTGGTGGAAGATCGGCTTCGGTTAAATTATTTGCCGCCATGTACTCCTTCATTTGAGGGGTAGGTTCGTTAGACACGTAGTAACTTTTCACCTCTCCAACACCTATATCTACATAATCTGTGGTGTAAAACCACGATCTCCAGAACCAGTCTAAATCAACAGCAGAAGCATCTTCCATAGTCCGGAAGAAGTCTTCAGGAGTGGGGTGTTTAAACATCCAACGTTGTGAATAGGTTTTAAACGCGTGATCAAAAAGCTCTCGGCCCATAACTGTTTCTCTAAGAATATTGAGCGCAGTAGCCGGTTTTGCATAGGCATTAGGTCCTAACTGATATACATTCTCTGGGTTAGCCATAATAGGAGCAATAAAGCTCTGATCTCCTGCCATGTAGGGTACAATCGCAGCTGGCGCGCCACGGCGAGAAGGGTATTTATCTAATCCCGTAATGGCATCCGGATAGGCTTCTCCAAATTCTTGTTCTGCCAGGTATTGCATGAAGGTATCCAGTCCTTCATCCATCCAGCCCCATTGACGCTCGTCAGAATTTACGATCATAGGAAAGAAGTTGTGTCCAACCTCATGAATAATTACGCTCATCATTCCGAATTTTGTGCGGTCAGAATAAGAGCCATCTTTATTAGGACGACCGTAATTCCAGCAAATCATCGGATATTCCATTCCTTGATTTTTGGCATGTACCGATATCGCTTTGTGATACGGATAATCAAAAGTGAATTTTGAATACGTCTTAAGGGTAGAAGCTACGGCTTTTGTAGACCACTCTTCCCAAAGTGGGTTTCCTTCTTTTGGATACATAGAAACCGCCATTACATCGCGATTTCCTACTTTGACCGCCATCATATCCCAGATGAATTTTCGAGAAGTGGCAAATCCGTAATCGCGCACATTGTTGGCGATAAACTTCCATGTTTTGGTCTTTTCTGCAAATCCTTTTTCGGCTGCTTCTGCCTCTTCTTGGGTAACAATGAGAACCGGCTTGTCGTACGACTTTTTAGCCTGCTCATAACGGCTCATCATTTCTTTACTAAATACCTGCTTACGATTCTGAAGTTCACCAGTAGCATCCAAGATATGATCGGCAGGAACGGTAATATTTACTTCATAATTCCCAAAAGGAAGCGCAAATTCACCGCTACCCCAGAACTGATGATTCTGCCAACCCTCAACATCACTATAAACCGCCATTCTAGGAAAGAATTGGGCGATTACGTAAGCTCTATTTCCATCTTCTTCAAAATACTCATATCCCGAACGAGCACGACTAATGGTGTGATCAGGAATATTGTACCACCATTTAATACTAAAGCTGTATGACTGTCCACTTAACAGTGGCGAAGGGATATCTACACGCATCATCGTTTGATTCACTGTGTAAGGCAGTGCCGCTCCTCTAGTATCCTTTACCCATTCAATATTGAATCCTCCGTCAAAAGGCTCAGTCATGAAAGTTTCTGAGAAGTTACCCGCAGTATAAGCAAGGTTTACACCAGAACCATTTCGAAGGGGTGACTTAGAATCCTTTGCACGAACATTTTGATCTAATTGAACCCATAGAAACTCAAGATCATCAGGCGAATTGTTTGTGTAGGTAATGGTTTCCTCTCCGTAAATACGCGCATTCTTGTCATCTAAAACAATATCCATCTTATAATCAGCTTGTTGCTGATAATAGTCTGGACCAGGAGCTCCGCTAGCTGAACGATAGGTGTTAGGAGTAGCAAACTCTTCATATAGCTGTTTAAAGCGGTTGTTATTGTAATGACCAGGCTCCCTGGGAGTTTGTTCTTGTTGCGCAAAGGCCCAAGATCCAAGCACTAAGGCTATGGCTGTAAAGAAATGCGTCAGTTGTTTCATTAGTAGTTTAATTTATAAGGGGTTAAATTAGTTTTTTTCACCTGCTTATCCAAGAACCTTAACGCTGGAACTCGAATTCATCTCGCTCCTTGGTAAAGACTTCACTCTGCTTTTTATTACCCACCCTAAAATGCACCAAATTTTGTTGCTCAGAAATGGCATCTGTAAGAAGGCGGTTGATCACTTGAACCGGATAGTTCTTTAGCTCAATAGGTACTTTAAATTCACAAAGCACAACGATTTGATCATTTTGATACGTGTATCCTACAAAATTCATGGCCAGCGGTTGCTCACCCATTGACAGTTGTAATTTAGAATCTAGGTACTTAGAGATATAGTAGGCTGTTTGTTCCGATTCATCTTCAGTTCCTAAGGCAAAATCAACTTCATATCTTGCATTTAAGGTCGTCTCGAGGTCGTCAATAAACAATCGAGAAATAGCTGTAATCCGACTTTGTTCGACCTCGTACTGCAATTGCGTTACACTGAGATAGAATTTATGATACGAAGAATTAAAGCCGGAAATAAGCGTAATAAAACTGATTATTACTGATATCATTCTAGTGATTTAAATTCTTTAGCTTTTCGTTTTAGAAACTCATAAAAGGCAAATTCGTCTTTAGTTTCGAGTGTCGAAATATACAACTGATCTGCCTCGCAGAAGAACAAAAATCGATTTACAGCAGCTAATTCTATCCCGAGATGATCTTGAAAAAGCCAGCCTTTATAACGTTCAATTATGAGCTCAAGTTGTTTGTTTTTGCGATCAAGCCGAATGCGGTTTTTGAGATCTTTTGTTCGACCCGTTAAAGCATTTAGAAGCGGATTAAGCGGTATAAATCCGCCTCCAGATGTTGCCTCGTACAACATTCGCTCATTCTTAGTAGGAATATAGATGCCTGCATTGGGTAGCCCAAGTGATTGAGCATCGGTAACCGGTTGAGGGGACAAAGAGTCAAGATCAGCCACTATAGATCCCGTTAGACCGAAAGGCCGAAGGGTAACACCCTCTAGTTCATTTACGCGCTCCTGAAGAGGTATACTTACTTCAGACACCCCAATAAAAGTTTGGTCAATCACCAATTTCTTTGCTCTGAACGAAAGTGCAGAGATCAAAAGGGTGTCTCCTAGAGCTACATCAATGGAGAACCGGCCCTGCTTGTCTGTAACGGTGGCAAATTTCTGGGTAAGGTTTTGAATAGTAATCGATTCAAGATCACCCGATTCAGCGGTAACAACACCCTTTAGAGATTTTAGATCGCTTCCGCGCTGGGCATAGAGGCCAGATATGAGGGTGAGTCCAATAAAAACACTAAAAAATCGTCTCAACGACTTTGTTTTTTGAATGTTTCCGCATTAGTAACCAAAAATTCAATGAGTTCAAACTCATTTTCTTTTCTGAGTAAGTCACTTGCCGGAATATGTTGATCACAGTACACTAAAAACGGCTCGATTTCAGCTAAGACCAATCCCAAGTCTTGAGTAAAAAATTCATCCTCATAAACCGTTCTCAGTGCCTTTGACAAAGAAACTGCTGGAAGTTGCGGATCAGAGGAAGTAAGTAGCTTTTTTAGCAGCTTAACTACAGACACGAAGTTCAGGCCGTTTTGCATTCCGGTAACAGTCGGAGACAACACGGTGTTTTGAGTCTCAGTAGAGCGATCTATTCCGTAATCGTAACCTTTGAACTCTTCATTTTTTAATTCTAAAAATTTTTGTTGATTCTCGGGCCCTACTACTACCTCATCAAGTTCAGTCACGCGCTCGGTCACTTCTACTACAAGTCGATTATTCGCTAAAATTTCTGGGGTAATTTTCACTACCTCCAGCTTGTAATTAATCGCCTTGAAGACTAACTCATCGCCCAATGCCACAGCTATCTCAAAGGAACCATTTTGATCGGTAACTGTGCTGATGTCTCTTGTTGAGTTTACCACAGCTTCATCGGATACAAAGCTATTTCGATACAATACTTGCCCCTTTAAATAAACTAACTCTGGAGCATTTGCTTTTTGAGCGTAGGTGAAAAAACTTGAAAACAGAATTAGAAAAAAAATAGAGCTGCGCATAGCGATATCAGGTAAAGTTTAAATTTACTACAAAATGACTCGAAATGCTAAGAATAGACAGCGTAGAAGCATCAGAAATTTTAGACATCCGTCTTGCCGTATTGCGGAAAGGAATGCGCATCGAAGACTGTCACTTCGAGGGAGACAATGACAGTAGCACCTGTCATCTCGTTGCCAAAGACCACACCAAAGCTGTTGGATGCTGCAGCCTGATGAAGAAGGATTGGTCTGAATACGAGAATTTGTCCTATCAGCTCAGAGGAATGGCCGTTTTAGAGCCTCATCAAGGAAGAGGGATTGGTGCAGAATTACTTAGGGCTGCGGAAGGCATTGTACGAGATAAAAACGCAGAACTCATCTGGTTTAATGCAAGAATTGGTGCAGTGAACTTCTATCAAAAATTTGGATACGAAATCGTTTCCGATGAGTTTGAAATTAGCGGTGTTGGCCCGCACGTTAAGATGCTCAAAAGATTGCTTCAATGAATCGAAGAACCTTTATTCAAAAAACAACTCTAGTTACTGCTTTGGGGGTATGCTTTCCATCTGAGCTTTCCGCATTAAGCGATGAGGAATTAAAAATGTGGAGCGAAACTGAACTCATGGGACTAACAAGTCGAAAGCTAAAAGGAGAAGACCCACTGATTCTTACTAGAAAGACGTTAAAAGCCTTTAATAAAATGCGCACTGCCGCTTGGGAAGATGGCCTTGTAATCAAGCCCGTGTCAAGTTATAGAAGTTATCAGCGTCAAAAAGCTATTTTCGAATCAAAATATGACCGATTTATAAAAGAAGGGCTCGCCCCTAGTGACGCATTAGAGAAAATCATTGAATATTCTACCATTCCAGGCACCTCAAGACATCATTGGGGCACCGATATCGATATTATTCAAGGGGGCGTAGCTGTTCAGGGAGATGTGTTACTCGAAGAACACTTCGATACTGATGGTGCATTTTCAGAGTTACAGGATTGG
>CAZUBV010000027.1:0-14126 GCA_964618875.1 uncultured Flavobacteriaceae bacterium | reverse complement strand
TGACCACCGATCTCACCGATCATAACGACACAGTCTGTCTCAGGATCTTCGATAAGTAATTGAAGTGCTTGTTTGGTGGTTGTTCCAATTATTGGATCTCCTCCGATACCTATAGCGGTTGAAACCCCTAATCCTTGTCTAACAACTTGATCAGCAGCTTCATAGGTAAGCGTTCCTGATTTTGAAACGATACCCACTCGGCCCTTTTTAAATACAAAGCCTGGCATAATACCAACCTTGGCTTCCTCTGGGGTAATTACTCCAGGACAGTTTGGTCCGATTAGTCGACAATCGTATTGCTTGATGTAATCGTTTACTTTAACCATGTCTGCTACCGGAATCCCCTCGGTAATAGCTATAATCACGGCAATTCCAGCATTAGCAGCTTCCATAATCGCATCTGCGGCAAAAGCGGGTGGTACAAAAATAATTGAGGTGTTAGCTTGGGCCTTTCCAACAGCTTCACGAACGGTATTATATACAGGAAGCCCCAGATGCGTTTGCCCGCCTTTTCCAGGAGTAACTCCGCCGACTACTTGGGTTCCGTAGGCGATCATTTGCTCAGCGTGGAACGTACCTTCCGTTCCGGTAAAGCCTTGAACAATAATTCTTGAATCTTTATTAACTAAAACACTCATATAATGATTTTAAATTCAAATTTACGTTAGTTCACTGTATCGAACTTGTGAACATTAAGTTATTCTTTTACACGTTCGATATAGGTTCCCTTTTCGGTATCAATCTTTATCTTATCTCCCTCGTTGATAAACAGTGGCACATTAATTCTAGCACCTGTTTCAACGGTTGCAGGTTTTGTAGCATTAGTTGCTGTATTTCCCTTAACTCCTGGTTCTGAATGGGTTACTTCGAGAATTACACTTGCTGGCATGTCGACTGATAGCGGTGCGTTATCTTCGGTATTAAAAAGAATCGTTACTACTTCGCCTTCTTTAAGTAAATCATGAGCATCTAATGCCTCTTGCGGAAGGGTGATCTGATCGTAGTCCTCTGTATTCATAAAATGAAAAGTGGCGCCTTCACTATATAAAAACTGAAAGTTTTTAGTTTCTACACGTACATCTTCAAGTTTGTGTCCGGCAGAAAACGTGTTATCGAGCACTTTGCCTGAGGTAACGCTTCGCAGCTTAGTTCTAACGAAAGCAGGGCCCTTGCCAGGCTTCACGTGCAAGAATTCAATGATTTTGTAAATATCGTTGTTGAAACGAATACACAAGCCTTTTCGGATGTCAGAAGTAGTAGCCATAAATTAGGAGTGATTAAAATAACCTTTCATAATACCGCGTTTTGAAGCGCGGATAAATTCTAAAATTTCATCACGCTCATGCGTGGCCTCCATTTCAGCTTCGATAATTTGGAGGGCTTGGGTATTGTTGTAATTCTTTTGATAAAGAATTCTATATATCTGTTGGATCTCTCGGATTTTTTCCGGCGAAAATCCACGTCTTCTTAAACCCACTGAATTTACACCAACAAAAGAAAGTGGTTCTCGAGCGGCTTTTACATAAGGTGGAACATCTTTTCGTACTAATGCACCTCCGGTAACAAAAGCATGGTGACCGATTGAAACGAACTGATGCACAGCAACCATGCCCGCCATAACCACATTTGGCCCAACAAACACGTGGCCTGCAAGGGTAGAGTTATTACTAAAAATACATCCGTCAGAAACAACACAATCATGAGCTATATGACAATACGCCATAATTAGACAATTCGATCCGACAACCGTTTTCCATCGATCAGTTGTTCCACGATTAATGGTTACACATTCTCGAATTGTAGTATTATCTC
Source organism: uncultured Flavobacteriaceae bacterium (assembly GCA_964618875.1). Classification (GTDB taxonomy): domain Bacteria; phylum Bacteroidota; class Bacteroidia; order Flavobacteriales; family Flavobacteriaceae; genus UBA3478. The sequence continues at coordinate 12,314 of CAZUBV010000027.1, read as the reverse complement.
CAATGAGTACGAGGGTGTCTTCACCCGAATATTTTAAATCTTGAGGAGGTGCCGAAATTACCGATCCCGGGTAGATATAGCAATTCTTTCCGATTCGAGCACCCTCCATAATGGTTACGTTCGAACCGATCCATGTTCCTTCTCCAATTTCTACATTGTTATGGATCATTGCAAAAGGCTCAATTACCACATTTTTAGCAATTTTCGCCCCAGGATGAACGTAGGCTAAAGGTTGATTCATAGACCTTATTTAGTTTTAACAATTTGGGCCATAAGCTCAGCTTCTGAAACTAATTTATCACCTACAAAGGCTAAAGCACGCATATGACAGATTCCTCTTCTTATTGGGGTAATCAACTCGCAGTCAAATACCAAGGTATCACCCGGATTAACTTGGTGTTTAAACTTCACATTATCCATCTTCATGAAGAATGTAAGGTAGTTCTCAGGATCAGGAACGGTATTCAATACTAATACTCCACCTGTTTGGGCCATCGCTTCAATTTGTAACACGCCAGGCATAACTGGGGCGCCAGGAAAATGTCCAATGAAGAAGGCTTCATTCATCGTTACATTTTTTAAACCAACGACTCTAGAATCGGTGAGCTCTAAAATTTTATCTACTAACAAAAATGGCGGACGATGCGGAAGCATATCCATAATCTGAACCGTGTCCATCACTGGTTCTTTGTAGATATCAATTTTCGGAAGGCGTTTTCGTCGCTCTTCCTTAATTCGTTTACTCATAACCTTGGCGAACTCGGTATTTACAAAGTGACCGGGCTTACAAGCAATTACTCTTCCTCTGATTTTTGTTCCAATTAACGCGAGATCACCTATAACATCGAGTAGTTTGTGTCGCGCTGCTTCGTTGGGATACTTGAGTTCTAGATTGTTTAATATACCATTAGTGGTTACCGAAATGTCTTCCTTATTAAATGCTTTCTTAAGTTTTTCTAATGTAGGTTCTGATAATTCAGTATCTACATAAACAATCGCATTATTGAGATCTCCTCCTCGAATTAAACCTTGATCCAAAAGCATTTCGATATCGTGCAAAAAACTAAATGTTCTTGCATCAGCGATCTCTTCCTTAAAATCACTTATTTGGTAGAGCGAAGCGTTTTGCGTTCCAAGAATCTTAGTACCGAAATCGACCATTACTTGAACTTCGTACTGATCTGAAGGCAAAATGATTACTTCAGAACCCGTCTCAGCATCTTTATAATGAATAGGTTCTGTTACGATATACACTTCTCGATCGGCATCTAATTCCTTTACACCTGCACGTTCAAGGGCTTCTATGAAAAAACGCGCTGAACCATCCATAATAGGAGGTTCAGTTGCATTCAGTTCAATGAGTACGTTATCATAATCTAGGCCGGTAAGGGCTGCTAATACGTGCTCTGAAGTTTGAATTTCAACACCGTTACACTCTAAAACAGTACTTCTTTTCGTCTTATTTACCCATTTCGCCAACGCAGGTACCTCAGGTTCTCCATCAAGATCTACACGCTTAAAAACAAATCCTGTATCCGATTTTGCTGGCTTAAAAGTTAATGTTACCTCCTTACCTGTATGAAGTCCTTTACCTGAAATAGAAACCGATTGAGCTACTGTGGTTTGCTTCACTTTTGTATATTTTTATTAGTACTCTTTTCTAATGCACTTATTCTAGAAGCTAACGAATTTAGATTCTTGAATAAGACATACGATTTATTGTATTGGCTGTAATCTATCGCTGGAGTGCCCTGAAGCTTTTCATCATCCTTTACATTTCTTGCGATACCGCTTTGAGCTTGAACTTTTACTCGATCACCAATTTCGATATGGCCTACTATTCCAACCTGTCCACCAATCATACCATGGCTTCCTATTTTAGTAGAACCAGCTATCCCGGTTTGCGCGGCAATTACGGTGTGGTTACCCACACTTACGTTATGGGCGATGTGTACCTGGTTATCTAGTTTCACACCTTCCTTTATGCGTGTTTCTCCGAAGGTAGCGCGATCAATGGTACAAGAGGCACCTATATCAACATGATCTTCGACAATTACTTTTCCGAGCTGCGGAACCTTATCGTATGTGCCATTTTCGTTTGGAGAGAATCCGAAACCATCTGAACCAATAACAGAATTTGCATGGATTACTACATGATTCCCAATCTCCGTACCCGGATAAATTTTTACACCTGGAAATAACTCTACATTGTCACCTATTTTCACGCCTTGACCTATATATACCTGCGCATGAATCACAGCTTCATTCCCTATACTAACACCACTTTCGATTACACTACCCGGCCCTATGTAGAGATCAGCAGGTAAAATGACGCCCTTATCTATTGTAGCCATCGCATGAACACCTACTCGTTTGGGTTTAATCGCCTTTTCATAGGCTCTTAATAATTCGGCGAAGGCTTTATACGGATCACTGACGCGAAGTAGTGTAGATTCAACCGGAGACTTAAGAACTAAGTCATTTGATATAATTACTGCGGTTGCTGAAGTTTGGTAGAGATACGACTCATATTTAGGATTGGCTAGAAAAGAGATCCCATTTGAATCTCCCTCTTCAATAGCAACAAAATGATCAATTACCGCCGAGGGCTCTCCTTCAATAGTTGCGCCTATCCATTGGGCTATCTGCTCTACACTGAAATTCATAAGTCGCAAAGGTAAGGATTTATAGGTTTTTTAAGCGAGGTGAGCAGACATAGTTCTTTTCATGTCGCGCACTGAAGGCACTTGCACCAAGGTACTTACTAGCTTCGATGAAATCTACAACGCTACCATCTCGAAATAAGATCTTAATCGGTTGCTTATCGCGATTATAGGCTAAATTCCAAAGTGTTCCGTGATACACAAAATAATGGGCTTGGTTTGCATCGATTGATAACTCTTTGGTAACTGCGGTGTGTAGTTTGCAAATTTCATCAGGGTGAATAGACTGTTCCTGAAATCGAACTTCTAACAAATCTCTGTTGAGCAACCCCTCACACAGTAAAGACAACACTCTATCCGTTCCGTTTTTCCATTGTTTAATAGCTGATAACACATCAATATCATCAATTTCGGCAAAGGCATTAATGTCAATTGCAGTATCTGAATTATTAGATTCTGACAAGAACTGAATTAAGGATGTTGACCCCGCAAGTGAAACCCCATTCTGAATAAGCTCTCTAGCTCGTTCAATGATTTTCCCTAGCATGAGTTCAGCAACGATACTAGTTTTATGCAAATACACTTGCCAATACATGAAGCGCCTAGCCATTAAAAACTTTTCAACTGAATAAATTCCCTTTTCTTCTATAACTAGGTCGCCATCGAATACAGACAAGGTACTTATTAGACGTTCAGAATTAACATTACCCTCAGTAACCCCGGCATAAAAACTATCCCGCTTTAAATAATCTAGGCGGTCCATATCGAGTTGGCTTGAAACCAATTGATTCAAATAGGGTAGCTCTGATTTCCCTTTGAAGATGGCTATAGCCGAATCAAGTTCACCATTAAACGCGCTATTGAGTGCGTTCATAAACTCAAGAGAAAGCTGTTCATGGTGGGCGTCAACGATCTTGCGCTCTAATGCGTGTGAAAAAGGGCCGTGTCCAATATCATGCAGTAATATCGCTATAGAAAGTCCTTGTTTTTGATCTTCACTAAACTCAACACCTTTATAGGATAGGGTTTCAATCGCCTTCTGCATAAGATGCATCGCCCCCAAAGCATGCTGAAAACGAGTGTGATGCGCCCCGGGATATACTAGGTAAGAAAGTCCCATTTGTGAAATACGTCGAAGTCGTTGAAAATAAGGATGAGAAATGAGTTCTAGAAGTAACGGACTCGGAATGCCCACCGATCCGTATATTGGATCATTAAACACCTTTAATTTATTCGCAGACAACACTATATTTGAGGCTTTAAGAGTCGCAAAGATCACCATAATATGTCAGAAGACCAACCCAAGAAACTACTGCTAGAAATTACCTATGCTATTGAGCAACTTGAGGAGGTTTCGAAAAAAATAAGCACGTTACTCCCTGTGCATGGAATGGTATTTTTAGAAGGCCCTATGGGAAGCGGAAAAACGACCTTAACTCGGGCAATTTTAAAGCAGCGTGGGGTGATTGATCCGGTGAACAGCCCGACTTTTTCAATAATTAACACCTACCACACCAATTCAGGTGACACGATTTTTCATGCTGATTTGTACCGCATAGAAGAAGAGGCGCAGCTGTTTCAAATAGGATTTGAAGCGTACATGGATCCTGAGTATTTACTCTTTATTGAATGGCCAGATCGACTTAAAACGCTAAAACCCAAAGACTATTATCAGATTAACCTTACAACCGCAGACGATCAAACACGGATATTGCAATTGTACTCCTTTTGATTTTGTACTTTCGATTATATGAGTAAAACACCCTTTTTATCATCCGAATTGCAGGTAAAAGAAGAGCGCCTATGGGTGAATCATTCGAACCAGCGCTTATTAATCGGATTCGCGCGAGCGTCGACCCTACAAGAAAGACGTGTTGCAATAACCCCAGAGGGTGTACATCAACTCACTAATCTAGGTCACAAAATCATCATCGAGTCTGGCTTGGGCGATTATGCCGGTTATTCAGATCACAAATACAGCGAGGCAGGTGCCGAAATAACTTCGGATCAGCGCAACATATTTTCTGCTCCTTTTATTGTAAAAATTGATCCATTAAACACTACCGAGCTTGAATTGATTCATCCTAATTCAACCTTATTGTCAGCACTTCAAATAAAGACGCAGAGCCGTTCTTATTTCGAACAATTACTTTCTAAGAAGATTACTGCTATCGCACTAGAATTTATCGAAGACGATAACGGACAATTACCCTTTGTAGAGAGTTTAGGAGAAATATCGGGTCAAAGCGCCGTACTTATTGCTGCTGAATTACTTTCAGCATCTAATAACGGCCAGGGACTTCTCTTCGGAACAATCGCAGGTGTACCTCCTGTTCAAACCGTGGTTCTTGGTGCACAGACTACTGGGGTGGTGGCAGCTAAAACAGCATTAGCATTAGGATCTCGGGTGATTCTATATGACAACGATTTATCCAAACTAAGAAATGCTCGTTTGCAGGTCGGCGATCATTTGCACACAGAGACCGTTTCAGAAAACGCAATTTCAAACTCAATAAAAGAAGCAGATCTGGTCATTGGAACAATGACAGGGGAAAAAAGAGCACCTATTGTTGTTACTGAAGAGATGGTTGCTCAAATGAAACCGGGATCTATCATTATCGATGTAAGTATTGATAGCGGAGGGTGCATTGAAACATCAGAACTCACCACTCATGACAAGCCCGTACGATCGGTTTATGACGTCATTCATTACGGTGTTCCCAATATTCCATCTAGGTATCCTAAAACTTCTTCAATTGCACTGAACGCCTTAGTAGTTCCGTACTTGTTGCAAATCGCTACTAAGGGCGGAATCCCGGAAGCGATCAGCCAATCCACACCGCTTCATTCTGGAATTTATGCCTACAGGGGTTATTTAACCAGTAGTTTTGTTGCAGATTGGTTCCCACTACCCTTTCGAAACCTTTCACTACTAACACTCTAGAATATGGCATTTTTAAAAAGGTTCTTTTGGTACCTGCTCGGTTTGGGAATTGGCCTAATATTTCTCTGGTGGATTGTAGATAAAAAAACCAATGGTAAAGGGATTGAGTACTGTTATCTACCCAATTGCAGAGTTTTAAAAGATTTAAAAAGTGCTCCGGTTATGCAAACCTCTGACAGTTTGAGACTTGCTGAATTACTGAGCAATGGTAAAGTTATTTTTTCAGAGAGTAATACCAGGCAAGAACCCTGTAAACGCTATGTTATTGAGAAATTTGACAGGAAGTATACCGTAGAACGATGCCCAGAAGGAATACAATTACTGGATACTATAAATTAACGGAGCGATTTTCTTCTCTGAATCTCTTTCGAAATTAGCGACAGTTCACGCCCAGTTTGGCCAGCCACTGAGGTGTTCTCTTCAGCCCTTCTGATAAGATAAGGAAGCACTTCTTCGATCGGACCATACGGAATTAGCTTTATTCCGTTATACCCATCGTGCGCGAGATTATAGGTAATATGGTCGCTCATTCCGAAAAGCTGTGCAAACCAGATACGTGAGTCGGCATGCGAGATGGAATCGGCCTGCATTCTATTCATAGTTTTCAGCGTACTTTCTTCATTATGAGACCCTACCACTAAAGCAGCGAAATCAAGATAATCGAATACCAGATCTATAGCGCTATTAAAGTTGCTATCTGTAGCCTCTTTGTTAGCACATATAGGTGAGGGATAACCTAGTTCCTTCGCCCGCTCACGTTCCTTTTCCATGTATGCACCACGGACGAGCTTGGCTCCTATTTTAAAACCTTCTTCCTTAGCCTGATTAAGCCACTTTTGGAGTAATGGCAACCTATCGTGTCTGTACATTTGAAAGGTATTGTATACCAATACGCTTTCGCGATTATATTGTTTCATCATTTCCAACGCTAAAAAATCGGCAGCGTCTTGCATCCATGACTCTTCGGCATCAATAAGTAGTGGGACTCCTAGTTCATATGCCTTTTGAAAAAGCAACTGATAACGAACTTTTATCCGGTTGAAACTCTCAACTATGGCCTCATTTGACTGCTCAGTGAAAACCTTTTCATAAACTTCATAGGCGCCAATCGCAGTAGGTTTAAACACAGTAAATGGCTCCGCTTTAGTTTTTCCTATGAGTTCAATAGATTTCAGTATTTCTTGAACCTTCTTATCGTATTGATTCTCTGATTCCTGCCCCTCTACTGAATAATCTAAAATAGAGTGTACACCCAATTCTTTCAACTCCCCTACTAGACCTAAACAGTCTTCTCGACAAACACCTCCGCAAAATTGATTAAAAACAGTATTTTTTATAATACTATCTACTAGGGGTAATTTGTTTTTCAATCCCCATTTAGCCAATCTAGAACCGAGAGATACTAGGCTCGGATTACCCATAATTTTGAATAGCAAAAAGGCTTTTCTAAGATCTAAGTTCGACCTGTGAGCGAAAGAAATTTCAGTATTACCAAAAACAGAACCTGCTTTCATTTTCAAATTTTTCTCAAAGATATTTCAAAGATTATCTATTCTAATCATAGATAGTATATTTAGCGCATGAAAGGCCACGCAGTATATTTCGAAAGCGAAGGAGCAGAAAAGCTTCAGTCATATCTAAACAAATCATCTATTACAAAGACGATCATTCTTTGTGATACCAATACGGTTTCGCTGTGTTTGCCTCTGTTACTGGAGTCTATTTCTCTAGACAACTTTGAAACTGTAGTTATTCCGGCTGGTGAAAAGAACAAAACAATTGCTACCTGTGAACTAGTTTGGAGCAAACTAACAGAGCTAAATACCGACCGAAAGGGATTAGTAATTAATCTTGGAGGTGGAGTTGTAACAGACTTAGGAGGTTTTGCAGTAAGCTGTTACAAACGCGGAATTGATTTTATTAATATTCCAACCACCCTTTTAGCTATGGTCGACGCCTCGACTGGTGGTAAAACAGGTGTTGATTTTGGTGTTCTTAAAAATCATATTGGTTTATTTTCTGAACCCATTTTTACCTGGGTGAATTCAACGTTTTTAGGAACGCTACCCCAGAGAGAATACCTTAGTGGCGCAAGTGAAATGTTAAAGCACGGCATTATCGATTCTAAAGTTCATTTCGACGCTGTTCGCAGTAACATGGAAAATCTTTCTCAATATATACCTGATTCAGTGTCCATAAAACAACGCATTGTTGCTCAAGATCCTACTGAAAAAGGGCTGAGAAAAGTACTCAACTTCGGTCATACACTGGGTCATGCTATTGAAAGCTATTATTTACACACGAACACTCAACTTGTTCATGGAGAGGCTATTGCGATAGGTATGCAAATAGAAGCCTATCTATCTACTCTATTTTGTGGGCTCCAGGAATCAAATCTCGAACTCATCATTCAAACCTTTCGTAACCACTACCCTAACATAACTATCCTACCTGATGCCTATGAGTCTATAATCGATCTCACGCTTCAGGATAAAAAAAACGAACGCGGAAGCGTTCGTTTTGTAGGAATTAAAGACTTTGGAGAACCAGTTTATGATATCGAAATAGAAGCTTCTGCAATTACAAAAGCTTTCGATTATTATAACCAGCTGAGCTAATTACATATCTCTAAAGATAGTGTGCATTAGGCGTTTCTTGTCATTGATAGATTCTTCCATGGATATCATCGTTTCGGTACGAGAAACACCGTCGATATCATCGATTTTAAATATAATATTTTTAGCATGGGTAGTATCCTTTGCTCGAATCTTACAAAAGATATTAAACTTACCCGTTGTAATGTGGGCAACGGTAACAAAAGGGATGTCTGTTAAGCGCTCTAGCACAAACTTTGTCATGTGCGTTTTTTCCAAGAAAATACCGACGTAAGCGATAAATGAGTATCCGAGTTTAACATAATCAAGAGTAAGAGATGATCCCTTGATCAGTTCGGCGTCTTCCATCTTTTTGACCCTAACATGTACCGTACCTGCAGAGATGAGTAATTTCTTGGCTATATCAGTGTAAGGAACTCTTGTATTATCGATCAGCATATCAAGTATTTGGTGATCAATTTCGTCTAATTTAATCTTTGGCATCCCGTTTATTTTTCGGCAAAATTACAACAGATTCATAGATTCAATGCTATTTATCTTATTTTATTTTGAATATTTTAAGAATTCCGCAAGGAATTGTATTGTTCAGCGCGCAGCGCTACATGGGCTCTTTCTTCGGTTGAACGTGAATCAAAACGATATTCAAACCGACTCATACTCCAACAAGATTCTGCCACATCAAAAGGATAAAATTCAGGTATGTAGCATACCCGTCCATCTTTAAATTCCTCAATATACCGAACCCAAAATTGTGTCTCTGGAGCTACTATGATCAGCTCATCGTATCCATAAGAGGTGTTCTCTGGTATGGCTTCATAGCGCTGCACTATCGATTCTACTTGATAGGAAGTATCTCGGATCAGCGACTGTAAACCTACTTCTATTGATAGTGCGACCTTATCTACGACAACCGATCTGCTGTAGTCGTTGCCTAGTTGACCCGCTTCAACCAAAACGGTGGGTATGTTTCTAGCCTGTAAAAAATCTCCAGTACAATTTTCATTAAAACTGTCATCATACCGCCCTAGATAAGGCTTAAAATCGCCTAAAGCCTCGGATATTTCGACGATTACTTGCATTGATTTTAGTCGTGTTGATGTAATCGTTCTTTCTAAGTCTGCAGCAGCTGATAAAAAAGAAAGTGCGGCTTCTTTAGCCGTACGACCTACCGTAAAACACGTTCTTTGGTCGTGAAGATTAAAAGCAAAATCAGGCTTATGGGTAGCTATTACTTGCCTAAAAAGCTTCATTTCTACTTGAGACTGATTCAGTGCATCTCGGTTTAAGTCTACACCTTTACTATTCTCTCTAGTATACGAATTTGTTCCATCAGGATTCAATTGAGGAATGATCAGAAGCGATATGTGCTCCTGCTGCTTCCAATATTCGCTATGTGTTTCAAGCCATTTTAATAACCCTCGTGTAGCAGTACTTTCATTACCGTGCATTTGTGACCAAATAAGTACTTTCAAGGGCCCATCTCCCAAATGAACACCAATTATTTCTGACCCTAATTCAGAATGACCAAGTACCGTGTAAGGCAATCTGTAATGATGATTAAACCATTTTTTTAATAAGGACGATGGAAAGTACCGGTGCTCAAACATAATGTGCAAGGTAATAGTATATTTGTTGTATGAAGGCTTCTATTTTCTTTAGAAACACGAGTTTCTACTTAATTCTAACAGCATTAATCGGTTCGTGTGCAGGACCACCTCAGCGAGATTGCTCTGCATTTAAAACGGGCAAATATACATTTACAACCGTGAACGGCCTCGATACACTTACTACAACCTTTGAACGACTTGAAACTATTGAGATTGACCAGTTTCAAGGTGAAATTGATACCTCAACCGTTAAATGGATTAACGACTGTGAGTTTATCCTTCGAAATATCAATCCTACCTCAAATGCTGAAAAACAAGCCATCCATATTAAAATCCTAGAAACCGATCTCGAAGGATACCGATTTGAGTACGGAAGACTTTCCGATCCGATTAAGCTAAAAGGTTACGCCAAAAAAATACAATAATGATTGAACTGTTTCAATCTCCGGAGGTTTGGTTCGCGCTGTTGACGTTAACATTTCTTGAAATAGTTTTAGGAATTGACAATATATTGTTTATCACGATCAGTGCCGAAAAGCTGCAAAAAGCAGAGCAGAAAAAAGCAATTCAAATAGGCCTTTTACTTGCGATGCTTCTTAGAATCATTTTATTACTTGGAATTTCAGTTCTAACGGCCTCGACCGCTGCATTCTTAAGTTTCGATATTGCAGGATTTAGCGGGGAATTAAGTATTCAGGTAATCCTCCTTTTTTTAGGCGGAATATTCCTTCTATATAAAAGCACAAAAGAAATTCATGAAAAAGTAGAATTTCTGGATGCTCACAAGGACGCCACATCGAAACAGGCTAAAGGACAGCTTTCAAAAGTGATACTAGAGATTACACTCCTGAACCTAGTATTCTCAATAGATTCTATTCTTACAGCGATGGGAATGACTAACGGTATTTCGGAAAACCCTAATCATACCCTTGTGATCATGATCATTGCAGTGGTAGTCTCTATGATCATTATGCTAGCTTTCGCAGCGAGAATTGGACGGTTTGTAAACGAAAGGCCTTCGATGCAAATTTTAGGTTTAGCATTTTTACTACTAATCGGTTTTATGCTAATTATTGAATCTGCGCATCTTGGGCACTTCAGTGTGTTTGGAAAGACGATCGGTGAAGTACCTAAGGGATATCTTTATTTCGCGATTGCATTTTCTGTATTGGTAGAATTCTTAGATCTCCGAAGATTAAAAAACACTGATCTAAAAAAGTTTTAGGTCTTCCATTCCCTGGTCCGGTATATCCTCGTTTTGAACCGGTTCCTGTTCCTCCATTTCATAAGGTTGGGACGCTTCGATATGAACTTGTTTAATTTTCTCGGTAGTTACTTGATTACCTAGCGCCTTTATCCCTTTAACCCCGATAAACTCATCGACAATAATGGTGAGGTCTTCTAAGGAATCCTTTCCACGCGGTTTAACAAATTCTAATCGAATAACTGGGCGGTAATTACTTAGAAGTACAAGTAATTCAGATCCTTTAGATTCACTTATTATGAGTTCTTCTTTGAGCTCTTGCTCAACAAGAAATCGCTTTAAGAAGTAGCGATCACGATCAGCCTCGTAGTACAACGCAGATAAGGGTTTATTTCGGTCCCATTTTTCTAAAACTATAACCTGGTCTGGTAAGTGTAAATTAAGATCTGGCGTGGCAGTTTTAACTATTCCGTCTTTAGTACCAATTAGCAGTAAATCATTTGCAGCAAAAGCACCTAAGAAATCACCCCTAGACTCGGTATTTAATCGTCTGGTAATTGTATCAAACCAGAGTTCTCTTGGTTTTAAGGTTGATTTTCCAGAATCTTTAAACTCAATTTTTTTAATTGGGTATTTCGACACCAAATTTCCTTTAGAAGCTCGGCCCTTGATAAGAACATCGGCAAAGTCTAGATCCCATTTCAATTTTTTAATACTGCCTGTTTGACGAAGCAGTACAGTAATCACCTCAGCTTCGCCATTTGGGTTTGCCGTAAAGTAAAGTACCTGACAATTTTCAATCTCAGCAGTTAATGAATACTTACGGTCTCGGGTAACCCCGGCAACCGTGAAGCGCTTAATATATGAGGGCCCATTTTTGGGAAGCTTATACACCATATTATACACCATACGGTTGTCGTTCTTTTTGAACACTTCGACGTGTATGATTTCCTTACCTACAAAAACTTTTGAATCGACTTTACTCACCTGCATGCTTCCATCGCTGAAGAATACAATGAAGTCATCTATGTCGCTGCAATCAGCCACATACTCATCTTTCTTTAAACCAGTACCTACAAAACCTTCTTCTTTATTAACATACAACTTAAGGTTTCGAATGACCACTTTTGTGGCCTCAATCGTGTCGAAAACACGAATTTCAGACTTGCGCTGCTTACCGTCACCGTACTTTTTCTTTAACGATTTGAAATAGTTTATAGCAAATACAATGATATGGGCGAGGTGATTTTCAACATCAGCAATCTGCTCCTCTAACGATTC
>CAZUBV010000026.1:0-14843 GCA_964618875.1 uncultured Flavobacteriaceae bacterium | reverse complement strand
CTATGGATGGGGTCATTGATCCGGTCGTCAGAAAGAAACGTTCAAAATTATTGAGAGCCTTATCGGCTCGTAAAAAGCAGGATTTTTACCAATCCCAGTTGGGAACGACCAGAAAGGTGCTTTTTGAGAAGGATATCCAAAATGGATATCTAGAAGGGTTTACTGAAAACTATGTGCGAGTAAGACATCCATGGGACCCCATGCTAGCTAACACCCTTTGCGAAGGCATTCTTACCGAAATAGATACAGAGGGTTTTGTTCGAATCTCACTAAACGCTTAAATACGAATTCCGACGGGCAATAGGCTTTGGTATTTTGCTCTATTGCTTTTTAAAAAGGAAGCTACTTCTGGGCAGGTTGGAACAACTTTTTGTTTATAGGATTCGATTCGTTCTAGAACACTGCTAAGGAAGGCCTCTTTGAATCCAGGGTTGTTGAGATTAGAAGGGATAATCAGTTTAGTGAGAAAAACCTTGCGCTCTTGAGATGCGTATTCTAGCGTTGCCATTTCACCTTCAACGCAGGCTTCGAATTGTCTTAAAAAGGTATTGTCTTTAAGTTCGAAGTCAGTCATAATTTGAAAAATTGTTAATGATTTGTAAAATTAACAAATAATTCTAGATAGACTGAAATTAATTCGCTGATTTTTAGATAGTTTGTTGTTAATCTAACAACTATTAGATTTTTTTTAGCTGCTGTTGCATGAGCTTTAGTTGATCTGCTAACAGTTGATTCTTATCCAGTTTTTTGGCCTCTGTAAGCAATCCTTGAGCTTCGCGCTTACGTCTTTTTTGCATGGCAATACCCGCTAAACTCATTTTAGCCATTGCTAGATCGTGATCCATACTAAGCCCTAATTTCACGGCCTGTTTGAAATGTTTTTCCGAGGTTCCAAGATTTTTTTGTGCGTAAATAATGCCAAATAAATAGTGGTAATATCCCTGTTGTTTTTTGATTAATACGCGCTCAGGATGTTTGATCTTTAGCAATATCTTTTCTGTGCCGTCAAGATCTTGCTTTCGCATTTTTAAAAAGGACCATAGTATAAGTTCATTTCTGAAATATAAAAATAAGACGGTCGCGCTGATTAAAAAGAAAAAGATTCCGTTCCCGATGTTGCCCTCAATAAATTGGTATATACTATATCCCAGTGACGCTCCCGACAGGATAAGTTTGATATTTTTGTGAATCATATTTTAGAATGAATTGAAGGCAAATTTAATGATTTCTGAAGCTTTCTACTTTTTAGTTTTCAGAATTAAAAATATCCTTATATTTGCACCCAATATTTTTAAGCTGAAACACAAAGCACTGAACGCATGAAAAGAACATTCCAACCCTCGAAGCGTAAGAGAAGAAATAAGCATGGTTTTAGAGAGCGTATGGCTTCTGCCAACGGGCGTAAGGTTCTTGCGAGTCGCCGTGCTAAAGGTCGCAAAAAACTAACTGTATCTTCAGAGCCTCGTCACAAGAAGTAATGACGAACAGCTGATTTACAAATAATTATAAGGTGTTACTTTTGGGTAACACCTTTTTTTTGAATACTACTGAACCCCTAAGAATACCTAAACATGCCGAAAAGACACGATCTCAACTGTATTTTAATTATTGGTTCTGGACCTATTATTATCGGACAGGCTTGCGAATTTGATTACTCAGGATCACAATCATTGCGATCGCTAAGAGAAGATGGTATCGAAACGATACTCATTAACTCGAATCCAGCTACGATTATGACCGATCCTTCTATGGCCGATCATGTATACCTTAAACCACTAACTACCAAATCTATTGTTGAGATTCTGAAGGCGCATCCGAACATTGATGCTGTCTTGCCAACAATGGGCGGACAGACTGCTCTCAATCTCTGTATTGAAGCCGACGAAAAGGGTATTTGGAATGATTTTGGAGTAGAAATTATCGGGGTTGATATCGATGCCATACAAATCACTGAAGACCGAGAAAAGTTTCGCGAGCTAATGGAGAAGATAGGGGTAGGGGTACCTCCTCAAGCTTCGGCAAATTCGTTTTTAAAGGGTAAAGAGATTGCGCAGGAGTTTGGGTTTCCGCTTGTAATTAGAGCCTCTTTTACTCTTGGAGGTGCAGGTGCCTCAATTGTTTATGATCCGGAGATCTATGACAAACAACTTAGCTATGGCTTGGAAGTGTCTCCTATTCATGAAGTAATGATCGATAAGGCTCTTATTGGCTGGAAGGAATACGAGCTTGAATTATTACGGGATAAGAATGACAACGTTGTAATTATCTGTACGATCGAAAACATGGATCCTATGGGTATTCATACCGGAGATTCAATAACGGTAGCTCCTGCTATGACCCTTTCGGACCAGACTTTCCAGCGAATGCGAGATATGGCCATTAAAATGATGCGAAATATCGGTGACTTTGCTGGCGGATGTAATGTTCAGTTTGCAGTTAGTCCTGATGAAAAGGAAGATATTATCGCTATTGAGATTAATCCTCGGGTTTCACGATCCTCTGCACTGGCATCAAAAGCTACAGGTTATCCGATCGCAAAGATTGCTTCTAAGCTTGCCATTGGTTATACCCTAGATGAATTACAAAACCAAATTACGGGTACCACCTCAGCCCTTTTTGAGCCTACTTTAGATTATGTAATTGTGAAAATTCCGAGATGGAATTTTGATAAATTCGAAGGAGCCGATCGCACCCTTGGATTACAGATGAAGTCGGTAGGTGAGGTAATGGGTATTGGCCGCAGTTTCCAGGAAGCACTTCACAAGGCCACCCAATCACTTGAAATTAAACGAAACGGATTGGGTGCCGATGGTAAGGGTTATACCCAATACGATGAGATTATTCAAAAGCTTACTATTCCGAGTTGGGATCGAGTATTTGTAATCTATGACGCCATTCAATTGGGTATTCCGCTGGAACGAATCCATGAGATCACTAAGATCGACCGCTGGTTCTTACTTCAGTATGAAGAGCTCTATCTACTAGAGAAAGAAATTTCAAAATATACCATAGAGACTCTTGCCACTGATTTGCTGCTTGAAGCTAAGCAAAAGGGTTTTGCCGATCGTCAGATTGCCCATATGCTCGACTGTTTAGAGAGTGAGGTGTATCAAAAACGAGAAGAGTTAGGAATACGTCGTGTTTATAAACTCGTAGACACCTGTGCTGCTGAATTCCAAGCTCAAACACCTTATTATTATTCGACTTTTGAAGCGAGTATGAAAACTCCGGACGGTAAAGAATTTGTGTCTAACGAGTCTGTAGTTTCTGATCGGAAAAAAGTAATTGTTCTCGGTTCCGGCCCTAATCGAATTGGTCAAGGAATCGAATTTGATTATTGCTGTGTCCATGGGGTACTAGCTGCGGCTGAATGCGACTATGAAACGATCATGATTAACTGTAATCCAGAAACGGTCTCTACCGACTTTGATACAGCCGATAAACTGTACTTTGAACCGGTTTTCTGGGAGCACATCTATGATATTATCAAGCACGAGAAACCAGAGGGTGTAATTGTGCAACTCGGAGGGCAAACGGCCTTGAAGTTGGCCGAAAAGCTGGATCGCTATGGGGTTAAAATTATTGGCACCAGTTATGCAGCACTTGATTTAGCTGAAGACCGCGGTAGTTTTTCAAATCTTCTGAAAGCTAACGATATCCCTTACCCGCGTTTTGGTGTTGCTGAAAATGCCGATGAGGCTTTAGCACTGGCCGATGAGCTTGGCTTCCCGTTACTGGTTAGACCTTCTTATGTCCTCGGAGGGCAGGGAATGAAAATTGTAATCAATAAACAAGAGTTAGAAGCTCATGTGGTTGATCTTTTGAGAAGTATTCCGAATAATAAACTACTACTAGACCACTACTTAGACGGTGCTATTGAGGCTGAGGCAGATGCTATTTGCGACGGAGAAGATGTGTATATCATCGGTATTATGGAACATATCGAACCTTGCGGTATTCATTCTGGAGATTCTAACGCAACACTACCTCCGTTTAATCTAGGGGAATTTGTGATGCAGCAAATTAAAGACCACACACGTAAAATTGCCCTCGCTCTAAACACTGTGGGTCTTATCAATATTCAATTTGCGGTTAAAGATGATGTGGTATACATCATTGAGGCTAACCCGAGAGCTTCACGTACCGTACCATTTATCTCTAAGGCCTACGGAGAGCCTTACGTTAATTATGCCACAAAGGTTATGCTTGGAGAGAAGAAGTTGAAAGACTTTACTTTTAACCCCCAATTAGAGGGTTATGCGATTAAGCAGCCTGTATTCTCATTTAATAAGTTTCCTAATGTGAATAAAAATTTAGGACCAGAGATGAAGAGTACCGGTGAAAGCATTCTCTTTATTGATGACCTTAAAGACGATGCGTTTTACGAGCTGTATACGCGTCGTAAAATGTACTTATCGAAATAAGTACTGTTCTTATTGTGGCCAGTCATGGTGAAATACACCGGGCTGGTCGATACGTTCAAAGGTGTGAGAGCCAAAATAATCGCGCTGGGCTTGAACCAGATTTAGCGGAAGACGACCGTTATGTAGGGTGTCAAAGTAGCTAAGACTGCTACCTAAAGTAGCTACCGCTAGGCGATGTGAAAGTGCGCTTATCGTAAACGTTCTAAGACCTTCGAAGGCCTCGAGTAGCTCATTTTTCATCGATTCAGACTCAAATAGGTGCTGAATGGTTTCGTTTGTAAAACTCTCACTTATGGTATTGAGTAGTTCTGACTGTATTATACATCCACCTCGCCAGAGCTTTATTACGGCCACTAGATCAATTCCATAATCATAGGCTTTAGAAGCCTCATAAATTTGATGTAAGCCTTGACTGTAGGCTGCAATAAAGGCACTAAAAAGAGTTTGCTCTCCTAGAGTTTCAAGGTCTTTGAATGTCCAATCATTAGGCTTTTTAGCTGATTCTACTCTTTTGCTTAACTGCAAGCGTAGATCTTTTAATGCCGAAAGTGCTCGTTGACTCACCGCCATGTCAATACTGGGTATCGCAATACCTAAATCCATAGCATTTTGTGAGGTCCATTTCCCTGTACCTTTTTGTTTTGCTTTGTCTAAAATAACATCAACAAGTTCGCCTTTACCTTGAGGGTCTTTTGTTTCTAGAATTTTTGTAGTGATTGAGATCAAAAATGAGGAAAGTCTACCGTTTTGATATCCTTCAAAAGCGCTTTTTATTTTTGCATTCGAATGTCCATACGCTTTAAATACCCCATATACTTCGGCAATACTTTGCATCATGGCGTATTCGATGCCGTTGTGAACCATTTTTACATAATTTCCCGCTCCACCTCGTCCAACATAGGCCACACATGGTTTTTCGTTATAGGTTGCTGATATCGCCTCGAAAAGTGGAGCAATAAGCTCATATGCCGGTTTTGAACCTCCTGGCATAATACTCGGACCTTTTCTAGCTCCTTGTGCACCCCCAGAAACCCCAGTTCCCAAAAAAAGTATTCCATTTTCTGAAAGCATTGCTTCTCTTCGCTCGGTGTCTATAAAATGGCTATTTCCACCGTCAATGATTAAATCCCCTTCGTTAAGGTGTGGTACTAGCGAGTCGATTACGCTATCTACAATAGCTCCTGCTGGAACTAAAAGCATGATTTTTCTGGGACTAGCTAGACTATTTAAAAATGTCTTAGTGTCCGAGTAAGCTTCGATGCGCTGCGAATCTGTTTTTTCTGCTTTAAGTGCTCGTATTTGAGACTCATCAAGATCAAATCCGCTAACTGTAAACCCTTTGTCAGCCACGTTTAGTAAGAGGTTTCTTCCCATTACTCCTAGACCGATTAATCCAAATTCTGACTTATCCATACTTATCCACCTTAAATTAGAAAAACAAATTAACGATGTATCTTCGCTGCGTCGCAAAATTCGACTAAATCTGAATAATTAGAAAGACTTATGACTTTTAGTAGAGCCGAATCTCAATTGATTGTGCTTTTTGGTGCATCAGGAGATCTAACTTCGAGAAAATTAGTTCCGGCTCTTTTACGACTTTTTCAGTGCGGCCACATTTGTGAAAACACCCGTATTTTAGGTGTTGGAAGGAGCTCATTTACCAACGAGGGTTTTGCTCGAAAAATTCTGCTTGAAAATTCGCATTTAGCCGATTCAGAGCGTTTAAATCTGTTTGAAGCATATGCTGACCGGTTTTTTTATTTTACTCTTGACAACGACTATCTAGATCAGTACGACGGGCTAGCTACTCGTGTAGGTGAAATTAATACTGCCTATAAGCTAGAAGAGCGGTTTGTGTTTTACTGTTCTACACCGCCTAACCTGTACGAGCCTATTGCTGAGCGTCTAAGCGCTTCCGGCCTTTTAGATTGTAAAAATTCGAACGGTTTTCGACGATTGGTTGTTGAAAAACCCTTTGGATACTGTTTAGAATCAGCTCGCGCTATTAATAATGGACTCCATCGCTATTTTAATGAAGATCAGATTTATAGAATTGATCACTATCTAGGAAAGGAAACGGTTCAGAATCTTCTCGTTACTCGATTTTCGAATATTATTTTCGAGCCACTTTGGAATAATCAGTATATCGATCGGGTAGAAATTACCAACGCAGAGGCTGATGGAGTAGCTCTTAGAGGTGGCTACTACGACAACACGGGAGCACTGCGAGATATGTTTCAAAACCACCTACTACAACTAGTTTCCTTGGTAGTAATGGAACCTCCACGGACAGAAAGCCCAGAAGATATCCGAAATGAAAAGGTGAAGGCATTAGAAGCACTGCGACCACTTCGTTCTGCAATAGATATCGACTCACATACCTTGCGCGGACAGTATACCTCATCTGTAATCGGAGGTAAACAGGTTGAAGGGTATCGCGAGGAACAAGGGGTATCGGCTCATTCTATGACCGAGACCTATGCGGCTTTACGTTTCTATGTAGATAATGAGCGATGGAAGGGAGTGCCTTTTTATGTTCGCACAGCCAAGCGCATGCCCACTACTGTAACTGAGATTGTAATTTATTTTAAGCGACCTCAGCAGCAGATTTTTCAATATAGCGCAGGTCATTCTAAGAAAAATATATTGGTGATCCGCATTCAGCCAAATGAAGGGATTTTATTGAAGTTTGGGGTGAAGCAACCTGGACAAGGCTTCAAGGTGCAACAGGTAAATATGGATTTTTATTACGACAGTTTTACGGACCGTAAGGTACTTCAAGCCTATGAACGATTACTATTAGATGCGCTAAATGGAGATGCCACTCTATATGCACGTGCAGAGGAAGTCGAAAAGGCCTGGGAGTTCGTTGATCCAATCATATCGCATTGGAAAAATACGGATGTTCCTATGCATGGTTACCCAGCTGGAACATGGGGGCCTAAGTCTTCAAACGATCTTATCGAGGGGGCTGGTTATTGGCGGAACCCTGGGGAGCACCTTACCGATGATGAAAATTATTGTGTAATTTCATCGTGATGAATACGAGAATCTATCCCGATAAAGTAGACCTTATAGAGGCATTTTCCCATTATCTTATTCAGCTTATCGCTGATAAATTAAATACTCCTTTAGGGTACAAGGAAGGATTTCACTGGGCCCTTTCAGGCGGAAGTACTCCAGTAGCTCTGTTTGACTTTTTAGCAGATCGATATAAAGATGACGTAGACTGGGATTCAGTCTATTTCTACTGGGGCGATGAGCGATGCGTACCACCATCAGATCCGCAAAGTAATTATCTGATGACCGTAACTCATTTTCTAAGTAAGGTTCGACATAATCCCGACCGGGTTTACCGTATAAGGGGAGAGGAAAACCCCATCGAAGAAGCAAATCGGTACCATAAGTTATTAACTACTAGGCCTGTTATGGATCTAATGATGTTAGGGCTTGGAGAGGATGGTCATACGGCTTCGATTTTTCCACATCAAATTGAGTTGTTTCATTCCGATGCACTAGCTGTTGCTGCTACCCATACCAATGGGCAACCAAGAATAAGTATGACGGGCAACATGATTACAAATGCCAATCAAACCGTTTTCCTAGTTTCCGGAAGTTCGAAGGCCGCTGTTGTCGCTCAAATCGCAAATAATACACCTGAAAGTAAAACCTATCCTGCCTCGTTAGTGTCTGATGCTATTTGGTTTATGGATGCAGATGCTGGATCACTCCTCTAAAGCCTTATTGAGATTCGCTTCTGGAAGGTCTTTTTTTGCTTTCGCTCCAAGTTCTCTTAATTTATGAATACTACTTACAACGTTTCCACGACCCGTATGTAATTTATTCATAGCCTCTTCGTAGGTTTTTTTTGCGTCATTCATACGCTGGCCTACTTTATTCATGTCTTCAATAAAACCAACGAATTTATCGTGCAAGGCACCGGCTTTCTGAGCGATTTCTAGAGCATGTTTGTGTTGCCGCTCGGTATTCCACATCGAATCAATCGTACGAAGCGTGGCAAGTAGGGTGGTCGGAGTTACTAAAATGATGTTCTGATCAAATGCTTTAGAATAGAGCAGCGGATCTCTTTGCAATGCAACGGCAAATGCAGGTTCGATGGCGATAAATAAGATGACAAACTCAGGAGAATTTACTTCGTAAAGATCTTCATAACGCTTTTCGCTTAATTCCTTAATGTGGCGTTGTATAGAATTTAGATGCAGCTTTGCATAAGTTTCCTTTTCTTCGTCGCTATCAGTGTTGACTAACTGTTCGTAGTGAACTAAAGAAACTTTTGAATCGATAATGAATTTTTTGTCATCGGGTAGGTTAATAATGACATCCGGCATGAGTCGTTTACCGTCTTCGGTAGTGAAACTTTGCTGAACAGCATATTCCATGTCTTTTCGAAGACCGGATTTCTCGAGTATGCGTTCTAAAACCATTTCACCCCAATTCCCTTGCATTTTATTGTCGCCTTTTAGTGCTTTAACTAAATTGGCAGCCTCATTTTGCATCAGCAAACTCTGTTCTTGCATGTGTCTTAGCTCTACCTTGAAGGTTTCATGAAAAGTGAGATTTTGCTTGTTAGAATCCTCCACTTTCTTTGAAAAATCGGTTATGCGCTCGCGAAGCGGGTCTAAGAGTAAACGAATACTCTCTTTATTCTGCTCATTCATTTTGGACGATTTTTCGTCAAGAATTTTTTGAGCCAAATTTTCGAATTCGGACTGGAACTTTTTCTGGAGCTGTTCTAAATCTTGAACTCGCTTATCTTCTGCTAATTTTGCTTGACCAAGCTCTGCCTCAAGGGTAATAACCCGACGTAATTGCTCCTCATTTATTTGCTCAAGCTGTTGATTTTTATAATTGAGTTGTTCGACCTGCAGTAGCTGCTGATTAAGCCGTTCCTCAAGAATAGCTGATGAAGCAGTCGTTTGCATTCGCTTTCCTAAAATAAATCCTGCAACACCGAGAGAAAGTGCTAAAATTCCAAGTACAATTTCGATCATTAGTTATTAGTTTGTGGACTTGCGTCCATAAGTGGTCGTTTAAATTCAATAGGGGTACCGGTTAAATCCTCAAAATAGGGTTCTCTACCAGTGGATATTACTCCGGTTATTTGTTCAATGGCTTTCGCTAGTAGGGGTTCAGTAAGACTTCCAAGAGTTCCCATATTCAATACTGATTCTGATTGATAGATATCAGGAACTAGACCTGTGGTATACTCTGAAAATCCGACAGAGTTTTCATAGCGTCCAACAAGGGGCTGGAGTGCCCATGAATTTTCGGAATTAATTTGACTTACACGCTCGGCGCGATATAGGTATGGAAAATCAGGACTCTGCGGATCATCAACTAGTGTAATCGAAAACTCATTCTTTCCGCGTGTAGTATCTCCAATTTGAATGACCTGCATATGTGGGTCGAGCCCGTTTATAAGGAGTTCACTAGCCGATGCAGAGGTGGTTTCGGTGAGGATAAACACTCTTGAGAGTCCGATTCCCTTTATGGGGTCAAAGGTATCTACTACAGAACTACCAAATGCAGCATTCCATTTACTATTCCAGTCCTGTTTAGCAAATACGGTGCCTGGTGAGGCGTTGAAGATTCTACTAGCTATCTTCCGCGCAGATGCAGTAGATCCACCTGAATTGTATCGCAAGTCAACGATGAGTTCATCTACTCCATTACTTTGAAAGCGATCGAAAACATTCATTACTTCAGTATCGTATGAGCCAATAAATGCGTTGTACATCAGGTACCCTATCTTTTTATCCTCAATTTGGTATATCGTATCAAGGTAAATAGGGTGCTCTGCAAGATTTGCTTCTTTAGTAAGGCTAATCTCTTCGTTCAGACTGATAAAATTGCCGTCCACAAGGGCTGTTTTTCCGAGTGTGTAGGTGTCTGCTTCTGAAAATAATAAGTCAGCATAATTCGTTGTGGTAAGTAAGGTACCATTTACTCTATTAAACAGATCGCCACGTTGCACACCTTTACGCTCGGCATCTGAACCTTTGATCGTATAACGAGTGTACATAAGCACCTCATCGCTTCCCTCGGCAACTAATACTAAGCCAAATTCCAATCCGTTACTTTTGGTAATACCGGCAAGGGTATTAGTTAGTTCAGTATAATCATCGGCATAGAATGTAAAGCGGTCCTCTTCGAACAACAGACTTTCAATAAAGGTCTTCGGATCAGGATTTTCTTGCAGATACTCAAGATAGGTTAGGGTATTTTGTCTTTTGCTATCCGCTAGGTTTGGCACTTCACTTTGCCAATAATACCAAAGGTTCATAGCCCTCCACATAAAATCTTGTATGGACACATCCTGAATCTGAGGATCTTCAATATCAGGATTTATAGGGTCTGAGCTACACGATAGGAGTGTAAGTAGAAGAATAATAAATGCTCCTAATTTTTTTGAATGCATCATAACAAAAGCGTTTGTAACAAATTTAGCACCATTTCGTCTTACATTTCGAAGGCATACCGATAAGATTTGTGAAACAAACCGTTTACATAGAGATAGTTCGAGAAATCGAGAATAAGCTATACCGGGTAGCGAGAAGGCTTCTGGTTTCTCACGAAGAAGCACAAGATGCTACCCAGGAAGTACTTGCGAAAGTATGGGAGAAGTCATCTGAATGGTCTCATGTGAAAAGTATAGAAGCATATTCGATGACGATGGTTAAAAATTACTGTTACGACCGTCTTAAATCGAAGCAAGCGAGCACCCTAACCATCGAATATTCTATCCACGATAAGAGTATTGACACGTCTTCTCAAATTGAGGTGGCTGATCAACTAGAATTTGTTGACAGAATTGTAGCTCAACTGCCCGAAAAACAGAAACTTATTTGGCAGCTGCGCGATGTAGAAGGTTCGAGTTTTGAGGAGATTGCGACGGTAGTTGATATGGAACCAACCGCCATTCGTGTTGCCTTATCGAGAGCTCGGAAACGTATAAAAGAAACACTAGAAAAAATTGATAGTCATGGAATATGATAAACTAAAGACGCTTCTAAACAGATATTTAGAAGCAGAGACCACCGTAGAAGAGGAGCAGTGGTTAGCACAGTATGTTAACACGAATCAGGTCCCTGAAGAATTTGCATGGGCAAAGGCACTTTTTACTTATACAAGTAATCAAAAAGCGGTTGAAGTGTTATCTGTAGACAATGACCTCAGAAGCTCATCAAAGTTGTTGCGTATTGCCGCTTCAGTAGCGTTAATCATTGTAACAAGTTTTGGGGTTTATCGTCTTGAAGAAAACCACAAGGAGAAACAATTGCAATTAGCGTATCAGCACACTCGAGAAGCGTTTGATCTGATAGCGGAGCAAATGAACAAAGCAGCTTACAAAGCCTCGTATTTAACCTATTATGAAGAAAGTATTAAAACCCTTATCAACGACTAATATAATTGCTATGAAAACAATGAAAATCTTTTTTGGGCTGCTCCTAGTTGCAGCCAACATGGGAATGGTAAATGCCCAATCTTTATTTGATAACTATGCAGAAAAGGACGAAGTTACCTCCGTTGTTATATCCGAGAACATGTTTCGACTCTTTGCAAATATGCAATTGGTTGTAGATGATCAGGAGGCGCAAGATTTTATCGACATTGCCAAAAATGTTAAAGGACTCAGGGTTCTTACAACTTCGGATGAAACGATAGCGAATCAGTTAAAAAGAGATGCATTCGCTTATGCTAAAGAGCGAAAATTCATCGAGCTCTTAGTGATAAAGGATAAAGGATCTTCGGTTTATTTTTATGTAGAAGAGGGTAGAGGTGAAGGACGGATTAAAGAGCTTTTAATGCTCGTGAGTGAACTTAGTGAAATAAAAGAAATAAGTGTTAACGGACGCAAGTTTGAAACCGTATTATTATCGCTTACTGGAGATTTGGATATGGAAAAGATTGGTGCACTTGCTAATAAAATGAATCTTCCCGAAGAGCTCGGTGAGATTAACAAAGCTAAACGTCAATAAGCATGAAAAGGATATCCTTTCTCAGCATTCTAGGCAGTGGGTTGCTTGTTTTATTAGTTAGCTCATGTGAACCTAAAATGACACTACAGCGCTATTTTCTGTCGGCACAGGAAAATCCTGAATTCACCTTAATTGAAGTGCCAGTAAGTCTTCTTGGTCCAGTGTCTGAAAATTTGAACGCCGAGCAAAGGCAAACACTTTCATCGATTAAAAAAGTAAGTGTGTTATTGTATAGAAATTTAGAAAATGTTGACTTTATTGCTAGCCAGCAGTTAATCATTAACGACTTTTTGGCTTCCGATGGCTTTCAACCTCTATTTTCTGCTAAAATGAAGCGCGAGGCACAAGCCACCTTTATGATAAGAGGAGATCTGAATCAAATTGATGAAGCGGTCTTTTTCGGATATGCTGATGATCAAGGCTTTATTCTCGCTAGAATTCTTGGTAACCAAATGAATCCAGCGGCATTTATGCAATTAGCAGAATCATTAGAAGAAACTAATCTAGATGCCTTAACCGAAGGAGTTTTAAAACAAGTTCTTGGAGAAACTGAATTATAATAGATCTAAAACCCGATATAATTTTCAGGTCGGATCGCTTTAAGTTCAGTTTTTAATTCATTCGTTATTGGAAGTGAATCGATAAACGCTGTAATCGCTTGCTCATCTATTTTTCCGTGAGTCCGTGTAAGCGACTTTAACGCCTCATAGGGATTTGGAAATTGCTCTCTTCGAAGTATAGTTTGAATAGCTTCTGCAACGACAGCCCAATTTTGTTCTAGGTCACTTGCTACTTTTTCAGGGTTGATTAACAATTTATCTAGTCCTTTTTGAAGCGATTGAATAGCGAGTATGGTATGTGCTATGGGTACCCCAATGTTTCGTAAAACTGTGCTGTCAGTAAGGTCGCGTTGTAGTCGTGAGATGGGTAGTTTGGCTGATAAATGCTCATAAAGCGCATTTGCTAATCCCAAGTTGCCTTCTGCGTTCTCAAAATCAATAGGATTTACTTTATGCGGCATTGCTGACGAACCTACTTCACCTGCTTTAATGCGTTGTTTGAAATAATCCATTGAGATATAACTCCAGAAGTCCCGAGATAGATCAATAAGAATGGTATTGATACGCTTATATAAATCAAAGATTGAAGCTAAATGATCGTAGTGTTCAATCTGCGTGGTAGGATAGCTAAAATGAAGCCCTAAGTTGTTTTCAACAAAAGAGCTACCAAATGATGGCCAATTAATATTGGGGTAAGCAACCTTGTGTGCGTTGTAATTTCCAGTAGCTCCTCCGAATTTCGCTGCAAACTTTTGATGAGCGAATTGAGCGAATTGTTCTTCTAAGCGTTTAACAAAAACTTCGATTTCTTTGCCTAATCGAGTAGGTGATGCAGGTTGTCCATGGGTTCTAGCCAACATCGGAATGTCAGACAAGTCTTTTGAAAGCTTGGTAAGCTGAGCAACTAATTCTCGAAAAAGGGGATAAACAATCTCGTTATGGCACTCTTTTAACGATAAGGGAATAGCTGTATTGTTGATGTCTTGCGAAGTAAGTCCAAAGTGAACGAATTCTTTGTAAGGATCAAGACCTAGTGAAGTAAATTTCGATTTTATAAAGTACTCAACCGCTTTAACGTCGTGATTCGTGGTTTCTTCAATGGTTTTTATCTCGAGCGCGTCTTCTTCATTAAAATTGATATAAATCGATCGCAACTCATTGATTAGATTCTCATTAAGAGGTTCTAAGGGCGCTATTCCTAACCCCGCGAGTTCTATGAAATACTCAATTTCTACACGAACTCGATACCGAATAAGCGCTGATTCCGAAAAGTAGCCGGCAAGCGAAGTAGTTTTTTTTCGGTAGCGTCCATCAATTGGTGAAATAGCAGTTAAATCGGTAAGTTTCATGAGTGTTTTACTAAAAATGCGAAGGTACTACTTTAACACGTAACAGGGTTACCTTACAGGACTCAATAGTGCCGTTGATGCTATAGTATTCAGCTCGATGTTTCCATTTTTTGCAAGGTAGGTATTACCTGTATAGGCATCTTGCCATGTGGTGAAAACTTGCAACTCTTTAGGTAGCGAAATAGTAGTTGGCCCTGAAAGCTCTAGACCGATAATGACCGTGTCTGTCGCTGTTGTTCTAGTAAAAAAGTAAGGAGTGTCGTTTATTTTTTGATGCCGACCACCTCCGACGGCAGGGTGTGATTGTCGAAAGCGACCAAGCTTTTGCCAATGTTTATGAATTTCCGAGACTGAGTCCGATTCAAGTGCCTCCCAATTCATGAAAGATCTAAGGTTAGCATCGCCAATAGCACATTCAACCTCTAATGGACGCATTGTTTCGTCACCGTAATAAATTTGAATACCTCCTGGGTTAAGTAGTAAGGTGTTTGCTGCCTTTATGGGTGTTTC
>CAZUBV010000025.1:4519-15183 GCA_964618875.1 uncultured Flavobacteriaceae bacterium | reverse complement strand
CGATACCATAAGGGGCGAGATACAAATAGACACCAATACCCTAGACGATAAGGTTCTATTTAAAAGCGACGGAATGCCAACGTATCATCTAGCAAACGTAGTCGACGATCATTTAATGGAAATCACTCATGTCGTTAGGGGAGAGGAGTGGTTACCCTCGCTTGCATTACACATACTGCTCTATCGCGCATTTGAATGGAAGGCTCCAGAATTCGCTCACTTACCCCTCATCCTTAAACCAAGCGGAAAAGGAAAACTGAGTAAACGAGATGGCGAGGCAGGTGGATTTCCGGTGTTTCCGCTGACCTGGAATGAAAGCATTGGCTTTAAAGAGAGTGGCTACGAACCTGAAGCTCTTATTAACTTTTTATCCCTGCTAGGGTGGAGCCCAGGAGATGATAGAGAGCTCTTCTCGTTAAACGAGTTAGAAGAAATTTTTAGCCTAGAGCGCGTGCAAAAATCAGGTGCCCGTTTTGATTTAGAAAAGCTAAATTGGTTTAACGCACAATGGATACAACGATTAAGCGATGAAGAGCTGCTAGGGCGCTGCAAACTACAGAACATTAACCTTTATGATTTGGCCGATCAAAAGGCTCTAGCGGCAATTGATCTTGTTAAAGACCGATTAATTCGCCTTTCTGATATTTCTGATGAAACCTACTTGTTTCATGCACCAAAAACCTACGATTCCGCCGCTGTTCAAAAACAATGGAAAACAGAAACCCCTGATATTCTAACGAGCTTCATTCAAGGTATTGATTCTAAAGAATCGGATAAAACCGCCATTACAAGCCACATCAAGCTCTTCTGTGAGCAGAACGAAGTGGGGGTAGGAAAACTTATGGCGCCACTAAGAATAGCGCTTGTAGGGTCCTTAAAAGGCCCTTCGGTTGATGCGTTGATAGCCTTTTTAGGCAAAACAGAATGTGCCAATCGAATCGAACGGGCCGTTGCCGCACTTCGTTAATCGATAGTTTCAATTTTTGCCCAACTATCCTTTAAGCCTACCGTCCGGTTAAAGACCAGTCTATCTCCTTGCTTGTGGTCTAACACAAAATATCCCATACGTTGAAATTGGAACTGATCACCGGGGTTTGCCTCATTCAATGCGGGTTCGGCATAAGCAGTAATGGTTTCTAACGAATTCGGATTGAGAAACTCCAAAAAATCCTTGTCTTTATGCGCGTCTGGTGTTGGGTCTGTAAACAATCTATCGTACAGCCTAACCTCAGAGGTGATAGCTGTATCACACGCAACCCAATGAAGGGTGCCTTTCACTTTGCGTTCTGATTCAGGCGTTCCACTTCCACTCAAACTTTTAGGGTCATAGGTACAATGAATTTCTGTGATCTCACCATTTTCATCCTTCACACAGTTCGTAGCGTTAATAATATAAGCATTCTTAAGCCGGACCTCTCCACCGATTTTTAGTCGGAAAAATTTTCGATTAGCTTCTTCTTTAAAATCCGCTCTTTCAATATAAATCTCTCGAGAAAAAGGTACTTTTCTAAAACCCGCTGTTTCATCTTCGGGATTATTTTCGGCAGTAAGCCACTCTGTTTCTGATTCTGGATAATTGGTGATAACCACCTTAACTGGATCCAAAACCACCATCACTCTTGGTGCGGTTCTATTTAATTCCTCCCGAACATGGTGTTCTAGCACCGATAAATCAACCACATTTTCTCGTTTAGCTATACCAATCGTATCGGCAAATTTTTGAATAGCAAATGGAGGATAGCCGCGCTTTCGCATTCCTGAAAGCGTGGGCATTCTCGGATCGTCCCAGCCCTGAACATGGCCTTGGTTTACTAATTGCAATAGCTTACGCTTACTAACAACGGTGTGCGAAAAATTTCTTCTCGCAAACTCGCGCTGTTTCGGTCTAAGTTGTTCACTGTCAATGATTTGGTCTAAACACCAATCATATAACTCTCTATGCATAGCAAACTCAAGAGTACACAACGAGTGCGATACCTGTTCTATATAATCGCTTTGCCCGTGCGCCCAATCATACATCGGATAAATACACCAATCATTAGCTGTACGATGGTGGTGCTTATGCATGATTCTATACAAAATAGGGTCGCGCATGAGCATATTCGAAGAGCTCATATCGATTTTTGCGCGAAGCACGTGTGTACCCTCAGGATACTGTCCGTCGCGCATAGCCCGAAACAATTCTAAATTCTCGGCTACTGAACGATTGCGATTCGGACTTGCCACACCTGGCGTGGTAGGGGTGCCCTTTTGTTCTGCAATTTGATCGGCCGTTTGTGAATCTACATAGGCCGCCCCTTTTTCAACAAGCATTTCGGCCCACAAATACAGCTGTTCAAAATAGTCAGATGCGTACCGCTCCTCATCCCAATTAAAACCAAGCCACTTAACATCTGCTTTAATAGCATCTACATATTCTTGCTCTTCCTTACTTGGGTTAGTGTCGTCGAATCTTAGATTCACCGGAGCACCGTAGCGCTTACCCAGACCAAAATTCAAACAAATTGAGCTCGCGTGACCAATGTGCAAATAGCCATTGGGTTCTGGAGGAAAGCGAAAACGGAGTTTTTCGTTCGTATAAAGTGGCGTTTTGAGGTCCTCTTCTATGATATGCTCAATAAAATTAAGCGCGCGTTTCGATTCATCCATTTTGAAAGGTCTTAAAGGGTATGCAAAGGTAGCATTTCCTACTTTTGCCACATGGGAGAAATATACCTGAATAATATCCGCTTGTATGCCTATCACGGATGTTTAGCACAAGAAGCCATTATTGGGAGTGATTACAGAGTAGATCTTGTTCTTACTACTTCGCTTACCTTGTCCTGTCAAACAGACAATTTGAATGACACTATCGATTATGTTACTGCCACAGAAATAGTTGCCACAGAAATGGCGATCCGCTCAAAATTATTAGAACACGTCGCTCAGCGCATTATTTCGAGTCTATTTACTCGGTTTACTACACTAAATCATGCTACAGTTCGAGTAGCAAAAATTAATCCGCCAATAGGAGCCGACGTAGAATCCGTTGAGATTAAATTAAGCCTCGATCGTAATACTTGGGCAAAGCAGAATTTTTAATGTAAATTTGCGACCTAATTGGCATCGTGGCCGAGTGGCTAGGCACAGCTCTGCAAAAGCTTGTACAGCGGTTCGAATCCGCTCGATGCCTCTTTTTTTTATAAGCGGTTATTCTAGTTTTCCTAAATAACTAAAGTCTATCTGGCGCTTTTCAACATCTGCATTTTTAACCAATATACGTACTTGTTCACCTAATTGAATGGTGTTCTTTGTGCGGTGTCCTACAAGCGCATACTGCTCTTGGTCGAAATAGTATACATCATCTGTAAAGTCTCGGATGCGGACCATACCCTCACATTTGTTTTCTAATAACTCGACATAAATACCCCAATCGGTTACTCCAGATACCACTCCTTCAAACTCTTTATCTACAAATTGTGACATGAATTTAACTTGCATGTATTTGATAGAGTCTCGTTCTGCATTAGAAGCTAACACCTCTCGTTCTGATGAATGTTTGCATTTTACCTCAAACGGCTCTGAAGGTATAGCTTTTCCGCCTGTAAGGTAATGCTGTAATAAACGATGAACCATTACATCCGGATAACGACGTATTGGTGAAGTAAAATGGGTGTAATATTCAAAAGCAAGTCCATAATGACCAATATTATCGGTAGAATAAACAGCTTTTGACATACTTCTAATCGTTAGCGTATCTACTAATTGTTGCTCAACCTTGCCATGAACATCTTCAAGGAGTTGGTTAATAGAGCTGGTTATACTCTTGCGATCCTTTAAATTAATCTTATGACCAAACTTTGATATCACCCCATTGAGTGCTTGTAGTTTATCAAAGTCTGGTTCATCATGAATGCGGTAAACAAAAGTTTGTTTTTGACTTCCTATAAACTCAGCAACCTTTCGGTTAGCCAACAACATAAACTCTTCGATTAGTTTATTAGCTTGCTTAGCTTGCTTAAAAAACACGCCTACAGGTTCATTGTTTTCATTCAAATGAAACTTCACTTCTTCTTTATCAAAAGAAATTGCACCGTCACTCATTCGTTTTGAACGTAGAATTTTCGCAAGTCTATTTAAGGTTAAAACAGCCGTTACTATATTTTCTGAAACCGTGTATCCGCTCTCTCTAATCGAAACATCCTTAGGAATTTGATTAGATTCGGTTTCAATAATATATTCAGATTCGTGGTAAGCAAAACGTTCGTCTGATTCAATTACTGTGCGTCCGAACCATTGATTAACAACTTGTGCTTTAGGAGTGATCTCAAAAACAGCCGAAAAGGTGTACTTTTCTTCGTGTGGTCGTAATGAGCATGCCTGATTTGATAAAACCTCAGGCAACATAGGTACTACTCGGTCAACCAAATATACCGAGGTTGCCCTATCAAATGCCTCATCATCGAGTATAGTTCCTTCCTTTAAATAATAAGAAACATCCGCTATGTGAATGCCTATCTCATAGTTACCATTTTCTAATTGAACAAAAGAAAGCGCATCGTCAAAATCTTTTGCATCGGTAGGGTCAATGGTAAAGGTGAGTGTTGATCTAAAATCACGTCTATTTTTAATTTCCTGTTCCGAAATAGAGGTGTCTATTTGATCGGCAAATAATTGAACTTCAGGTTCAAAGTGAAGTGGTAGTCCATATTCAGCCAGTATAGCGTGAATTTCGGTATGATGGGTTCCTGTAACTCCTAAATTTTCTATGATTTTACCTTCTGGAGCGTTCTTTGCTGTACCCCATGCTATAATTTCGACTACTACTTTATCTCCATTTTTAACGTTAATATCTTTGCTTTTACGGACAAAAATATCGGTAGTCATTTTTTGACTTGTAGGACGCACAAATAAAAAACGATCACTCTCTTCTACGATTCCAACAAAAGTTGTTTTGTATCGCTTCAGCACTTCTGTAACAACCGCTTCAGGTTTTGCCCCCCTTCTAACTTTAGTGTTGTATTTAAACAGTACCGTATCTCTATGAAGTGCACCTTTCAAATTAGATTGATGAATAAATAAATCATCTTCTAATACCTCTGATATGACATAGCCATTTCCAGAACTATTTAAATCAATGGTTCCCTCAAAAACTTCACTGGTATCTTGTGCTAATCTGTACCTACCCGTAACGGGTTCGTTAATTTTCTTTTCACTAACCGCTCGTTTAACGCGTTTAAGTAGTTCATTCCGAGACTCCGTATCCTTTAAGCCAATTGCAAGGGCAATTTCTTTAAAATTAAAATCCTGATTTGGGTGATTTTCTAAGAAATCAAATAGTGCTCTGGTTAAACTAAACCTTGGTTTTTGACTCCTTGTTTTTTTTCTTTTCGACATTAGTTAATAAACTACTTTTTTTTCTTTCTATTTCTTTCGAAGATATGGGCTTTATTATGGTTTGTTAGTAGGTAAAACAACTTTTTAATTCAAAACTTGTTATTATGAGTTATCAGATTTTTTTAACTACTATATTTTTTATAATTAATTGAAATATAATTAGTTAATTCAGTTATAAACAGAGAGTATTTTAGTATCAACACCTAGTTTTTAATTATTTTTCTAAGGTTTATAGGTTAATAAGTGTTAGGATTCTATTGATAACAACCTAAAATCTTACAATAACTTAGACTTGCTTTATTCATCAATTTATCGCATTACATTTATCAGCGATACAAACAAGCTTTATTTATTAAAAGCTATTAACCTGTAGTTAACATTAATTAACCTTTTATCAACATGATAGTAGCCATCGGAAATGACCACGCTGGAACTCAATTGAAAACTAAGATTATAGAGCGATTAAAACAAAAGGGTTTTCAGGTTATTAATTTTGGAACAGACCTCGATGAGTCAGTAGATTATCCAGATTTTGCTCATCCTGTAGCTCAATCTATTCAAAATAAAGAAGCCGACTTTGCGATTGTTGTATGCGGAAGCGGAAATGGCGTAAATATGGTGGTGAATAAATATAGTGACGTACGATCTGCACTTTGTTGGAACACTGAAATAGCCGCACTTGCTAGACAGCATAATAATGCAAATATTATAGCCGTTCCAGCACGATTTGTAAGTGATGACTTGGCTTTAGCCATGGTAGACACCTTTTTGTCTACCGAATTTGAAGGGGGTCGTCATCAGTTACGTGTATCTAAAATTTAAGAGGTGGAATTACAATCATTTAATCAATTAAGCACAAGAACGCTGTATGAAATACTACAACTTCGTTCTGCTGTTTTTGTAGTAGAACAAGACTGTAATTATTTAGATCCTGATGGTGTAGACCTTAGCGCGTATCATCTCTTTAAACGTATAGATGGTAATATTGTTTGTTATGCGCGTTTATATGAAAGTAAAAAAGAAGCCCACATAGGAAGAGTACTTACGCCCAGCGAAGCTAGAGGAAAGGGCTATGGTATTGAACTCATGAAGGCGGCGGTAGATAACAGTAAGGTGTTATTTCCGAATAAAGACATTGTTATTTCAGCTCAAGAATATTTACTGCGATTTTACGAGGGTTTTGGTTTCGTAGTAGAAGGAACACGTTATTTTGAAGATAATTTACCTCACTTCAAGATGCGTATTAAGCTTACTTAGTCCCTTTTGAACAGCATCGTTAATTACAGATGAATTGCTTAATTCAATAGCTGAAAAGTAACTTATCGCTAAATGAACAGCCTTAGAGGGTTTGTGATCACTAAGCCTAAAACTTTCCCGTAACATTCGCTTTGCTCTATTTCGATCAACAGCATTTTTATACAATCGCTTAGGAGCAGACACCAAGAGTTTAGTAGATTCGGTGTTAGCGATTACCACATAATGAAAGCGTAACGGATAAATAGAAAAGCTTTTGCCCTGCTTAAATAAGGCTGTAATTTCTTTATCCGATTTGAGTTTAGCCTTTTTGGTGAGCTTATTCGAAGACATTATTGGTACGGTCTAT
Organism: uncultured Flavobacteriaceae bacterium; assembly: GCA_964618875.1. Classification (GTDB taxonomy): domain Bacteria; phylum Bacteroidota; class Bacteroidia; order Flavobacteriales; family Flavobacteriaceae; genus UBA3478. Next base: position 8,204 of record CAZUBV010000025.1, on the reverse strand, counting down.
ATCAGCCATCCGTTTAGTTGGGTCTATCTCAATTTTTATAACAGGCGCGCTGAGATTAGTAAGCGTAGTGCTATACACAGGCTGAGCCCAGCTCCAATCTTTTAAAACAACACGGTTGTCTACTTCACTCTTTTTTTCACCCCTGGTCTCGGTTAGTGGAATGTAGAAGTTCACAATCGATCCGTCACTAAGGGTTACTACCATGTCAATAGGCATTGGCATTAAGCCATTTCGCTTCAAGGTTATTTCTTGTTTTTCAGCTTCAAACCCCACTATTTCGTAGTCAATAGTGTTGGTGGTTTGTGACCAGTCTTGAAGGTACCAACCCAAATGCATGCCGCTTATTTTTTCTGCCGTTCTAATAATATCGTTCGGAGTAGGATGCGTGAATTGGAAATTTTGATAATACGACTTAATCGTTTCAGATAGCTGCTGATTACCTATGACGTATCCTAGTTGAGATAAGAACACAGAACCTTTAGAGTATGCTCCTATGCTGTAACTATAATTAAAATTATAACGATCTGAATGGGTGGTAAGCGGCTGTTCATTTCCGGATTTTACGAGGCTGTAATACCCGCGATAGCTTCCCAGATAGGGCTGAGGATTGTTTTGATTCATAATTTCATTCATACATAAGCTTGAAATGTAAGAGGTAAACCCTTCGTCCATCCATGCATGTTTACCCTCATTAGTGGCTAAAACATGTTGGAACCACGAGTGTGCGAGTTCGTGTACCATCACATCAACCAAACTTTCAAATTTACGCTCACCGGTAATTAGCGTACCCATTGCATATTCCATGCCGCCGTCACCACCTTGAACAACACTGTATTGTTCATATGGATACGTTCCGACATGTTCATTAAAAAAAGCCATTGCCGCGGCTGTTTTGGGCTGTAATTGTTTCCAATTTTCTGCCAATTCGGGTTGATAGAAAAAGTGCAGTTTCACCCCACTATCTAGAACCAGTGTATCGTGTACATAATCGGGATCGGCCGCCCACATAAAATCATGCACGTTTGGGGCGACAAAATGCCAACTTAGTTTCTCTTGTTTGCGTTTAATTTTTGGTTCATTTAAGCTGTATCCGTGGCCAATTTCATCAGGGTTTTGAAGGTATCCAGTGGCGGCAACGGTATATGATTTATCCAGGGTTAAGGTTACATCAAAGTCACCCCAAACACCGTGAAATTCACGAGCTATATACGGATAGGCGTGCCAACCCTCGAAATCGTATTCCACCATTTTTGGATACCACTGGCTCATAGAGAGCGCAATTCCTTCACTGCTATTTCTTCCAGATCGTCTGATTTGCTCCGGAACTTGTCCGTTGAACTTCATAGACAAAACGGTTGATTCTCCTGGAGCGATGGGATTAGCTAATTGTACAACCAGAATGGTTTCTTCTTCTGAAAGCTCGAGAGCAGCGCTTCCGTCTTGACTTATTTCACTTACGTGTAAATAACCAATTTGATCTGGGGTAAGGCTAGCGATACGGCTTTGTTTGTTTTCAGTAACCATTCGCGAATCGGGATCTGGGATGCTTTGTAATCGAGCGTCCATATCGCTTCCGGGCTGAAACGCATTGAAATAAAGATGAAAAAAGACACGATCTAAGGTGTCGGGTGAGTTGTTGGTATAGGTGACCTCTGAAGTGCCGCTATATCTGTAGGTTGTTACATCAACATCGACATTCATCTTATAGCTGATGTGCTGTTGCCAATATCCTGGATCTTTTTGGGCTATGGTGAATAGGGTAAAAAGAGAAAGACTAAGACTAAGACTAAGTATAGATTTATTCATATCCTATTGGTTTTGAGCGAGTATTAGTGCGTTGTACAAATTTACGATTCCTCCTGTTTGACTGAATGAGGAAAACAATTCTACATCTTGGGTTGCGGGGTTTATGGCCTTGCCCGGAATTCGTAAACTACTATCTTTTAAGATGCTTTTTATTTTAGAGCCGTTAAGTTTAGGGAAATAACCGGCAATCCACGCAGCAACTCCACTAACTACAGGTGCCGCCATTGAGGTGCCGCCTTGGTACTGGTAGGCAGATTGAGGCATACTTGAGTAAATATCCTCTCCGGGAGCAAATAAATCGACCTTCTTTTTACCAAAATTTGAGAAATCTGCGATTAGTGCTTGACTCATAAAAGGTGATAGCGCGCCAACCGAAATAAAGTTGGTAACCAGCTCTGTTGATCCACCTGGCTGGTCGTCAGGATAATTGGTGTTTTTTAGTACATCTAAATCTTCGGACTCGTTTCCTGCAGCGTGAACGATAAGAACACCTTTCTTTTCAGCATACACAAGAGCCTCTTCAACCCACTCTTTATTTGGGGAAAACGATTTTCCAAAACTGCAATTGATGATTTTAGCGCCATTATCTACTGCATATCGTATAGCAAGAGCAACATCTTTGTCGTACTCGTCGCCGGCAGGAACTGTTCGTAAGACCATTAGCTTAGCAAAAGGGGCGATTTGAGCTACAATTCCAGCGACATGCGTTCCGTGAGACTCTTCGATTTTACGCGGATTCACCTGTGAATTGCCATACCGAAGGTCAGAAATATCATAGGGGTTATCGCCCACCTCAGCGCGCCCATTGAAATCAACACTCAGGTTGTAGTCGGCTCGTTCGGTATAATAGTCTACACCAGATTTGAGATCCGTTAATAAGGCGTCTGCCTGATCTCTATAAGTTAAAAACTGTAACGCAAGTGCTTTTTGTTGAGCGAGATAAGCGGTGGCAGGCGTATAGTTTTTAAGATCAGCAGAAGAGAATGAAGGAGTATTGAGCAGCTGACTTAGGGTGTCTATGGCGGTTTTTGCAAGGCCGTATATGCGCCGGTATTGACGTTTATCTTCGGTGGCTTTCGGCAGCTCTTTTTCTAAAATAATTTTAGCGCGAGCTAAGTCCTTTTCTGTACCGATGTTGCCCGCAATCATGCGAACATATTCAAGCTGCTCGTAATAACTTTCGCCTAAGAAATTATACCCATGTATATCATCGATGTATCCATTTTGATCATCGTCAATTCCGTTGTCAGCCACCTCGTCGGTATTTACCCACAAGCTTGGTTCAATAAGCGGATGAGATAATTCTACCCCAGAATCAATAATTGCGACAACAACCGCGCTTGGTTTTTTATTTCCAACAGCAGCAATCGCCCGAGAGTGAGAAATACCTGGTAGGGTATCTAGTATAGGATCTGCAAGCATCCACTTTTGTTTTTTGCTCTCGGTTAATGCTGAAGATTTTTCATAGACCTGTGTAATCTTTAGCGGAGATTCATCGTTGATAATTTTTGTGGCTGAACATCCGACAAATAACAGGGTAATAAGCAGGTAAAATAGGCTTCTTGCTAGTGGCTTTAGTGTAGTAGCGTTAGAAATATTCATTGAAAGTAAACGAGGCATCCATGCGGACCCCTTTTTCGGTTTGTTTTAAGGATAATAATTCGTTGTGAGCATCGTGTTCGAAGAGCAAAAGATAGTCGTTTTGTACGGCTTCTTCCAAAAACGCCGCCTTTTCTGTTAAAGTAATAAGAGGCCTTGTATCGTAACCCATAACATAGGGCACAGGTAGATGTCCCGCAGTGGCGATGAGGTCGCCTGTATAAAAAATCTTCCGCCCCTTATAGGTTATAAGAGGCAACACTTGTTTTTCGGTGTGCCC
>CAZUBV010000025.1:0-4419 GCA_964618875.1 uncultured Flavobacteriaceae bacterium | reverse complement strand
ACATCTGTGATTTGGTCGGGATGAAACCCTGCGGCAAGAATGCTTTTTTCAAGTGTCGCATCACCGTACAAACCATAGTGAGAGAAGAATTTCTCACTTTGTTTATCTCCCATCCCTGTATCAACAAGAATCAGTCTATTACCCGACGCTATCAGAAGGCAACGGGCAGCTAGGTCTATACGGTTCTGCTCATCTGCAGGGTTTGTCCGCTGCCATATGGTTTTCGGAACAACGCCGAACATGGCTCCGCCGTCTAGTTTAAAGTTTCCGGATTCGATGAGATAGAGTTGCATGGGATAAAGTCTAATAATTCACGGCCAAAGTAGATGAGCGCTTTAATTTCTGTTGGGCTCAAGAGCCGCTCTTTTTTTAGAATGAGCAGCTGATCACCACTAGATTCGATGAGGTATACAGGCTGACTTTCGATAAAAAATATGAGGTCTTCAGTAAAAAACTGCCGAATCCGCTCAGGTTGTGGCCCACTAAGGTGAAACCTTCTATTAAATGCTTTATGTCCCTCGATTGTTAGATCGCCAAATCCAGCAAACGCACTCAGTTTATCTAAAAACCCTTCTTTGTCTAATACAAATGCCGGTATTTCTTGAGATAATTTGATTACTAGTGCGGTTACTTTGACCGATTCGCGAGCGATAAACTCTCCTTCATTGAAGACAATGTCCTGAACAATACCATTTGATTTTGAATCGACAAGCTCATTGTATCGCTGGACTACCCGCTTAGTCTCAAAATAAACGAACGAATCTAGCGAGGTATCAATCGTAGCCTTGGTTGCCGAGAAGGCCCAATGGCACTCTTCGGCCATTTGGCTCAAATTTCGCTGTCGTCTCGTAAAGAAATTTTGAATCGAGTCTAAGGTGTTTTCGGTGGTAAGATTACGGATAGCAAACGGATGTGTCGATTTTGCTCCGTGCAAGTCTAAGCCTACGGTAGATACGGTTCCTCCCTTTTTCTCGAACGACTCAATGTAGCTCTCAACCCCCTGAAGCGCACTGTGATCTACAAATTTACAGAGCGAAAAATCAATTACAATTGTTTTGGTTGCCCCTATAGCTTCAAGCTTTGCTTTTAACTTATAAAAGTTTAGAAAGGAGCAAAAGTACTTGACACTTACATAATAAGAATCGGTGTCTTTCTCTTTGAAAGCGAGCACGTTTGGCTTTAGTGCGTGACCTAAAAACAACAGCGGTTTACGGGTGATCACGATATGCGAAATGAGCGTTATAAGGGTGCCTAAAAAGATACCGGTTATGATGTTCGTACTTAATGTGATCAGAGAGGTGCTTATTAAAATCACGAGCTGCTCTTTGCCTATTTTGGCGGCAGCGACGAGCTTTAAGGGGTGGGCTAATTTATACCCGGTGTATACTAAAATCGCAGCAAGCGCTGAGAGGGGAACCCGATTAAGCGTGTCTTTGAAAAACACAATAAACAATAGTAAAAATAGCGCGTGAAAGAAATTAGAGGATCGATTGGTAGCCTGCTGAGTAACATTTACCGAGCTGCGTGAAATAACGGTAACCACGTTGAGCCCGCCGAAAAACCCACTAATGGCAGTAGCAAGGCCAAGCGCTTTTAAATCTTTATTCGTGTTTGATCTGCGTCGTTGAGGATCGAGATTGTCCACCGCCTTAATAGACAGTAGCGATTCGACGCTTCCGATTAGTGCTATAGTTATTGCAGTAGACCAAACAGGCCAAGACCCGATGCGATCAAAGTTCGGGTAATAAATCATGCTCTCTAATGAAGCCGGGAGCGTAATAAAGAGCGAAGGATCTATCGGGTGCGGCTTTCCGGTGTATTCGAAGAAATAACTCAGGCCAATAGATAGCAGTAGCACCCACATTGGGGCCGGTATTTGCTGGTAGTAACGATTTCGAATCGACGAGTTCAATAGCAAGACCAAAAGCGAAATTACCCCTAACATTCCAGCAAATAGTATTGAGGGACTACCGGCGTTTTGTATGAATTCGTAGGCAACAAGCGGAAGCTTTGTGAGTTTTACAAGTGCGTTACCTTCTTGCGGATCAAGGCCCAACATAACCGGAAACTGTTTAATCAGCAAACTAAGCCCAATAGCCGCAAGCATTCCTTCAATGGCCGAAGCAGGAAAAAACTCTGCTAGCTTGCCCATTTTTAGAAACCCGAGTAAGGTGGTGAGCACTCCGGCGATAACAATAGCAGAAAGGGCGTAACGGTATCCGAGAATAAGATCGCCTTCTCCTAGGGTCGTTACTGCGGAAAGTAGTACAACTACAAGACTATATCCTGGTCCTGATATGGTTACGTAAGAACCACCAAAAAGCGCAACTACCACCCCGCCTGCAATGGCCGAAACAATCCCCGCGCTCGCTGGCATTCCGCTCGCTAAGGCCAAACTAAGACCTAAGGGCAACGCTATGAGCGAAACCACAAAGCCCGCAAAGCTATTCTTGGGCAGCCCTTGTATGAATTTGTTTTTTGCGGTCATTCTCGGCAGATAAGTAGGTCTGATGGTAGATCAGATAAAATATATTCGATATCTCGGGTAAATATTCGAGTGATAATAGATGAACTACTTGGTGCTCCCATTACAAGCAGATCGGCTCGTACAACTTCGGCGTAATGACCGATAGAGTACCCTCGTCTTCCAAAAATGGGTTGATTCACCACAGGTAAATCTTTAGTGAGCAGGGCGGGTAATTGCTCAATAAGTCTTTTTACTCTTCTTCCTTCTTCGGCTTCTAAAGCATTCTTTTTGCGCAAACTTCTTAGAAGACTTCGATCGTCTTCAACGCTAATTTTAACCGTCTTACTTGCAATTTCTTCTACCACGGTTATCTGGTTTGATCCTAAAGATTGAGCCGCATAAAAAGCTTGAAAAAGTGTTGTTGGTGTTTGAGGGGTGTCCATCCCGCTGACCACAACGTGCTTACAGGCCACGCGTTCGATGGCTGGTTTGATCAGTAGTAAGACCGAGCAACTTACTGAACGTGTTAGTTTTCGTGCGACAGAGCCCAGATAAAAACGAACGATTGATTCGTGTTGCATTGCGCCTAAAACTAGTAAGTTGATGGCTAATGTTGTAGTACTTTCTTTAATTACCTCATAGGGGTCTCCACTGATCCAGTGGTATTCTTTGACGCGCTCGGGGGAAGCAGTCGCAGCCACTATGCGCTTGACTTTGCTTGACTTTTCGTCTGTTTTTTCGCCTACGTGAAGTAAAATAAGCTCGGAACCAAAAAAATGAGCCAGCCGCACCACCTCGTGTAGATTATTCTCGAGACTAGGTGAGAAAGCAAACCCGAAAAGGATGCGCTTAAAAGGGTTGTAATTGTGAAGTGAATCGACTGTTTTCATGGCCCGTTTTAGGGGCCTAGAAGATACTAAATTCTAGGTTAGTCGTTCAGTTTTAATACTGCCATAAAGGCTTGCTGCGGAATTTCTACGTTTCCGATTTGACGCATGCGCTTTTTACCTTTCTTCTGTTTTTCGAGCAGTTTACGTTTTCTCGAAATATCACCTCCGTAACACTTGGCGGTCACGTCTTTACGAAGCGCTTTGATCGTTTCGCGCGAGATCACCTTAGCTCCAATAGCTGCTTGAATCGGAATATCGAACTGCTGACGGGGAATGAGCTCCTTCAGTTTTTCGCACATTCTTTTACCAATATTGTGCGCGTTATCCATATGAATAAGGGCAGAGAGTGCGTCTACAGGCTGCGCATTGAGTAGAATATCTACACGAACGAGCTTAGAGACTTTCATACCAATTGGACTGTAGTCAAACGAGGCGTATCCTTTAGAAATGGTTTTTAAACGATCGTAAAAATCGAATACAATCTCAGCAAGTGGCATGTCAAAATTAAGCTCGACGCGCTCGGGCGTGAGGTACGTTTGGTTGGTAATTACACCTCGCTTTTCGATACAAAGAGACATCACATTTCCTACAAAATCCGATTTGGTGATGATCGATGCCTTGATATAGGGCTCTTCGACGCGATCAAGACCTGATGGGTCTGGAAGATCTGAAGGGTTGTTGACGATTATAGGGGTGTCGGGGTGTTTTTTGGTAAAGGAGTGGTAGCTTACGTTAGGGACCGTTGTAATTACGGTCATATCAAATTCACGCTCTAGGCGTTCTTGAACGATCTCCATGTGCAGCATGCCTAAGAATCCGCAACGGAATCCAAACCCTAACGCGGCAGAGCTTTCTGGCACGAATACGAGCGAAGCGTCGTTGAGCTGGAGTTTCTCCATTGAAGCGCGAAGTTCTTCATAGTCTTCGGTATCAACCGGATAAATACCCGCGAAAACCATCGGCTTCACTTCTTCAAACCCTTCAATCGCAGTCGCTGCTTTATTTTCGGTAAGGGTAACGGTGTCCCCCACTTTTACTTCTCGAGCATCTTTAATACCGGTG
>CAZUBV010000024.1:13004-15258 GCA_964618875.1 uncultured Flavobacteriaceae bacterium | reverse complement strand
GAGAAGGTCTTGAAGCTGCAGAAAAGGCAGTTGTTTCTTACGGAGGTGTTCAAATGGGTCAGCTAGAGAAAAACGTTTCTTGGTTATCACTGTTTATCGCTATTGCTCCGATGCTTGGATTCATGGGTACGGTAATCGGTATGATTCAGGCGTTCCAGAAAATTGCAGCTGTTGGTAACCTTTCTGCATCGCTTATCGCTGGTGATATTCAGGTTGCACTTTTGACAACTGTATTCGGTCTTATCGTTGCGATTATTCTTCAGATTTTCTACAACTACATCATCGCTAAAATCGATTCTATCGTGAATGATATGGAGGATTCTTCTATCGCTCTAATCGATATGTTAGCCGCTTCTAAGAAGTAATTTGTAGAAAGTAAAAATCTAAAGTCATGCACAAAATCATAAAAATTGTTCTCATCGTTCTGGGTGTGTTATCTACCATTCTTTGGTATAGCTTACCTGCTTCAGATATGCCGCCAGCTCAGGCGATCGAGAGCCTTCCAATGGATCTTATGTTTAAGATCATGTTCTTGTTGCTCCTTGTAGCCACTGCTGCTTCTGTTTTCTTCGGATTCAAGAAGGCATTTACGTCTAAAGGAGGAGTAAAGCAAATTCTTAAAGTTCTTGTTTTTGCCGGGGTGTTAACCCTAGTTGGGTATCTAATGGCAGGAGGAGAGGAAGCTGTAGTTGATGCAGTTCAATCAGAAAGAGGGCTGACTACAACAGTAGGCACAGTAAAGACTATTGGAACACTATTAAATATTTTCTTCGGAATGTTGCTTATTGCTATCGTTCTGATGATCATTCCTAGTGTTAAGCGTTTAACCGGAAGATAAAACCTAAAGATATGTCAAGAAGAAAAGGAGCACCAGAGGTGAATGCCGGCTCTATGGCGGATATCGCGTTCTTGCTACTGATCTTTTTCTTAGTTACTACAACTATTGAAACTGATGCAGGACTTGACCGTATGCTTCCGCCTATTGAACCACCAGACACTGATGTGGTGATTAAGCAGAAAAATATTTTTACGGTAAGTATTAATAAATCGGGTCAGCTTCTTGTTGAAGAGCAACTTATGGATCTCGAAGACTTACGAGATGCGGCTATTGCCTTCTTAGACAATGGAGGTGCTGCTCAGGGCTCACCAGAATATTGTAACTACTGCCAAGGAAAGCGAGATGCTAGTTCTTCGGATAATCCTCAAAAAGCGATTATCTCTCTTAGAAATGATCGCGAGACATCGTATAAAACCTACATCACCGTTCAAAACGAACTAGTAGGTGCCTACAATGACCTCAGAAATAGAGAGTCTCGTAGACTCTTCGGCCGTGATTTCATTGAAATGGAGAACGAGTATTTGAATCCTGAAACGCCTTCAAGTGTTCGAGATGAACTGAAGGAGAAGGTTCAGCGTATTCAAGAATTATTTCCTCAGAAGTTATCAGAGGCTGAAACCAGTAAGATTTAACTAAAGAATAAGAGCTCATGTCAAAATTTGCAAAGAAAAAAGATGGGGATTTACCAGCTGTTTCTACAGCCTCCCTACCGGATATTGTATTCATGCTTCTCTTTTTCTTCATGACGGTTACTACTATGAAGGATAGCTCGCTACTTGTAGAGAATGTCCTTCCGAATGCTGATCAGATTAAGAAACTGGAGAAGAAAGACCGAGTTATATATATCTATGCCGGTAAGCCAACGCAAGAGTACGCTAAAACCTTTGGTGAAGAGCCTAAGATCCAGCTTAATGACAAATTCGCAAATGTCAATGAGGTTGGTTCGTATGTATTAGCTGAAAGAGCGACTAAGCCTCAAGAGTTGCAAAACGTATTAACTACTGCTCTAAAAGTAGATAAAAATGCTTCTATGGGTATCGTTATGGATATCAAACAAGAGCTTCGTAAGGTTAATGCACTCAAGGTAAATTACACTACCTACGAGGGTAACGCCTTTAATAATATACAATAGTTAACGACTGATTTATAGTGAAGGGCCTCGAGTTTCTCGAGGCCTTTTTTCTTACAGTAATTTTCGAAGTCGAGCAACCGGAAGTTCCAGCTGTTCACGATACTTTGCCACTGTGCGACGCGCAACGACGTACCCTTTTTCTTTTAGTAATTTTCCTAGTTTCTCATCGGTAAGTGGTTTTGCTTTGTCTTCCTTATCAATGAGTTCTTTCAATTTGGATTTTATTTCTCGCGTTGAGACACTTTCACCTTCGTCGTTGGTCATCGCTTCTGAAAAGTAACTTT
>CAZUBV010000024.1:0-12904 GCA_964618875.1 uncultured Flavobacteriaceae bacterium | reverse complement strand
CGCGTTGAGACACTTTCACCTTCGTCGTTGGTCATCGCTTCTGAAAAGTAACTTTTAACCAGTTGGGTTCCGTAAGGAGTTTCAATGTATTTACTATTAGCTACTCTAGATATGGTTGAGATATCCAGTCCAGTGATTTCAGCGATATCACGAAGAATCATGGGTCTGAGATCTCTATCATCTCCGCTTAAAAAGAAAGCTGATTGGTACTTTACGATTGCATTCAGCGTGACGATTAATGTGTGTTGCCGCTGCTTTATCGCATCGATGAACCATTTTGCCGAGTCAAGCTTTTGTTTTAGAAATTGAACTGCCTCCTTCTGTGAACTAGAACTGGTACCGTGTTTATAGGTGTCTAATAATTCTTTATAAGATCGAGAAAGGTGTAATTCAGGAGCGTTTCTCGCGTTAAGTTTCAGTACTAGTTCATCATCTTCAATCCTCAGGATAAAGTCGGGAATGATTTGTTGGTTTCCTTTTAAGTTACCTGTAAATCCTCCACCTGGCTTAGGGTTTAGCCTTTCAATTTTTGCTATACTTTCTCTAAGGGTTTCCTCATCTATTTTATGGCGCTGAAGCAGCTTGTCGTAGTGCTTCTTAGAGAACTGTTCGAAGCTTGTGCTTACTATGGTTATAGCAGTATCTCTTGTGGAGGATGCCGGCTGACGTTTTAACTGAATGAGGAGGCACTCTGCGATGTCTCTTGCTCCAACTCCAGCGGGGTCGAGTTGCTGAACAATTTGTAAGGCTTCTAGTATAGATTTGTTATCGGTAATCAGGCCTGTGCTAAAGGCAAGGTCGTCAATAATATCTTCTATTGGCCTACGAAGGTATCCGCTTTCATCGAGGCTTCCTATCAGATATTCTGCGATAATATACTGGTTAGGATCGATTTCGAAGGTGCCTAATTGTTCGATTAGGTGACCATAAAATGTTTTTCCAGCAGCGTAGGGAGTTTGGTACTCTTGTTCTGGTGTACCATTGTTACTCGAGGTTTTATAGTCGGGCGTTTCGTCGTCGCTTAAATAGTCCTCGAGGTCTATCTCGTCGTTCTGTTCATTCTCATCATACTGATCTTCTTCTTGATCTTCGAGATCATAGGGATCATCAGTTTCTTCTTTTCCTGTTTCTAGAGCTGGATTTTCTTCGATTTCTTGTCTTAGACGTTCCTCGAATGCCTGGGTGGGTAGCTGTATTAACTTCATGAGCTGAATCTGCTGCGGAGACAGCTTCTGACCTAGCTTTAGTTGTAAATACTGCTTTAACATCCTTTAAAATTCGGCGTTTTGAGGTGTTCTTGGATAAGGTATTACATCGCGAATATTGCTCATTCCGGTAGTAAATAGCACAAGTCGTTCGAACCCTAACCCAAATCCGCTGTGTACCGCTGAACCAAACCTTCTAAGGTCTAGATACCAGTATAACTCCTCTTTGTCAATTCCCAAAAGGTCCATTTTTTGCTGAAGGACATCTAATCGTTCTTCTCGTTGTGATCCGCCAACGATTTCACCTATTCCCGGAAATAAGACATCCATAGCTCTTACCGTTTTTTGATCCTCATTAAGTCTCATGTAAAAAGCCTTTATCGTTGCTGGGTAGTTATAGAGAATTACCGGTGCGTTGAAATGCTTTTCTACCAGGTAGCGTTCATGCTCACTTTGAAGATCAATACCCCATTCATTTACTGGGTACTGAAACTTCTTTTTCTTATTAGCGCTTGAATTTTTAAGAATTTCAATAGCCTCGGTGTAACTTACTCTAATGAACGGATTATCTACCACGAACCGCAATTTTTCAATTAAAGGCATTGGGCTTCTTTCGTTTTGCGGCTTTGTTTTTTCTTCATCGAGAAGCCTGTTTTCTAAAAAGAGCAGGTCTTCTTCGCAATGCGTTAATAGGTAGTTTATGGTATACTTTATGAAATCTTCTGCCAGTTCCATGTTGTCGTCAAGATCGTAGAAAGCCATTTCAGGCTCGATCATCCAAAATTCGGCGAGGTGTCTAGAAGTATTCGAGTTTTCGGCTCTAAAAGTTGGACCGAACGTGTATATTTTCCCTAGGCCCATTGCATAGGTTTCGCCCTCTAATTGTCCTGATACAGTGAGGTTTGTTTCTTTGCCAAAAAAATCTTCGTTGTAGTCGATGCTTCCGTCTTCTTTACGAGGGGGATTACTAGGGTCGAGCGTTGAGACTCTAAACATTTCTCCTGCACCTTCCGCGTCAGAACCCGTTATGATAGGCGTATGCATGTAGTAAAACCCCTGCTCGTTAAAATATTGATGAACGGCAAAGGCTAATTTTGACCGCACCCGCATTATCGCTGAAAAGGTACTCGTGCGAATACGCAGGTGGGCTTTTTCTCGTAAAAACTCGAGACTGTGTTTTTTGGGTTGAATCGGGTATTTTTCAGGGTCTGCTCCCCCTAAAATCTCAAATGAACTTACTTGCACCTCTAGGATTTGTCCCTTTCCCTGGCTTTCGACCAGTGTTCCTGTAACTTTAATAGCAGCCCCAGTATTTACTGCTTTGATTAGATTGGCGTCTGTATTCTCAAAATCAATAACGCATTGCAAGTTTGTTAGAGTTGATCCGTCATTTATAGCGATGAATCGGTTGCTTCTAAATGTGCGAACCCAACCCATTACAATAACTTCTGTTCCAAATTCTGGACGTTCCAATAACGATTTGATCGATGCTGTTTTCATTCGGTGTAAACTAAAAGGTAAAGATACTTTTTTCAAAAGGCTACTTAAAGCTCTGCGTTGACATCTTTCGGAAGGATATCAATTTTTGGCTGTTTTAAGACGTTTTTGTTTGCAATGCTTCGCTCTAAAGAGAGAAGCAAACAGGGCAGTAGGACTAAGTTTGCAAGCATTGCAAAGAGCAATGTGGCTGAGATTAATCCCCCAAGTGCTTTTGTACCACCATAATTGCTGATCATAAAAACAGAGAACCCAAAAAATAGTACTATCGAAGTGTAAAACATACTTACTCCAGTTTCTTTGAGTGCTGCAAAGACAGACTTCTTTATTTGCCAATCGTTTAGTACTAATTCTTGACGGTATTTAGCTAAGAAGTGAATGGTGTCGTCTACAGAAATTCCGAACGCGATACTGAAAATGAGTATTGTAGAAGGTTTGATTGGAACTCCAAGAAAACCCATGATGCCAGCGGTAATAAGTAAAGGTAATAGGTTTGGAACGAGAGAGATGACAATCATCTGCACTGAGCGGAATAGATAGGCCATCAAAATAGAAATAAGTAGGATCGCTAGCAGAAGCGAGATGACAAGATTGTTTACTAAGTAGCGTGTGCCTTTTAGATAAAGAAGTGCTTTTCCAGTCAAAGCGACTTCGTAGCGCTCGCTGGGAAATAATTTGGCAATGGAGCGACTCAGATCTTCTTCGATTTCTTCCATCCGACTCGTTTTTACATCTTTCATCATAAGAGAAAGCCTGACGCGCCGTTTTTCTTTGTCCATCATAGATTGGGTAAGTGCGCCGGTACTTTCGTTATCTAAAGCGCCTTTTGAAGCGTCAAGTATAAAGTTGCGCTCTTGTCGAGTTGGAAGTTGATAATATTTTCGCAGACCTTTGTAATAAGCTTGTTTGGCATATTTTAAAAGGTTTCCGATTGAAACAGGTCGTGAGAGTTCAGGATTTTCTCCTATTTCTTCAGAAAGCGATTCTATTTTAGAAAGTGTAGCAGGTTGAAGCGCGCCGTTTTCATTCCCCGTGTCGATTAGAATTTCAACTGGTAGAATGCCATTGAAATCTTTCTCATAGAAGAGGATATCCTCATAGAAGTCGGTATTCTTGGGAAGGTCTTCAATCCTGCTTCCGGTGATTTCTATTTGATAGATTCCTATAATGCTAAGAACGAGTAGTACAAGTGATGTAATGTAAACGGCAATTTGATGTTCCTTTACGATTTTCACCATGGATTGAACAAATAGGTCAATCCAAGGGGTGTTCAAATGCTGCAGGTGCCTGTTTTGAGGCAGCGGCATATAGCTATAAATAATGGGGATGATAAGCAGGGATAAAAAGAAAATTCCTAGAATGTTAATTGAGGCTACAATTCCAAACTCCCGCAGTAAACTGCTGCTTAGGATGATAAAAGTGGCGAATCCCGAAGCTGTTGTGAGGTTTGTCATCAGGGTTGCATTGCCTACTCTAGAAATTACACGAATAAGGGAGCGTGCTTGATTTCCGTGTTTCTTTACCTCTTGCTGGTATTTATTGATTAGAAAAATGCAATTGGGGATTCCTATTACAATGATAAGCGGTGGAATAAGGGCTGTTAGTATGGTGATTTCAAAGCCTAATAGGCCAATGATTCCAAACGACCAACTTACACCGATAAGCACAACAACCATTGAAATAAATGTTGCTCGATAACTCCTAAAAAAGAAGAAAAAGATGAGAGCAGTTACTAGTAACGCCCCAATTACAAAGAGGATCATCTCTTTTTTTAGGGTTTCTGCATTACGAGTTTTGATATAGGGCATTCCGGATATTTTGGCATCAGCCCCCGATTCACGCTCAAAGTTCTCAACCAAATAGGTGAATTCGTTTAGAATAAATTCAGAGCGAACTTTGGTGTTGACCACGTCAGGGTCCATAAATGCTATTGTCCGAATGGCTCTACTATTGGGGTCATATATCAGATTTTCATAAAAGGGTAGGCGTTCGAAGAGGTGGTACAGCTTTGACTTTGCATTTTCATCACTTAAGGCTTCGCGAGGATTGAACGCAGTGGTGACTAGGCTGTCGTTTACACGGATAATTTCTTCGATGTTATCTAAAGAGATGACGGCAGTAATCTCTGGTGTCGCCTCGAGTTGCTTACTTAAGCGATTCCAGGCATTGAACGCTTGGGCGGTGAAGAGTGATCTGCCCTCTACAGCTATTAAAATAGCATTGTCCTCAGCACCAAAAACTTCAGTGAACTGGTTGTACTTAATGATCTCAGGGTGATCTGTTGGTAGAACAGAAGTCTCAGCATTAGAGAACTTTACATACTGCCATTGAGATACGAAAAATGCGGTTGAGAGAACTAAAGCAGCAATCCACCAAACTCGATTTCGAAGAATGATTCGAGCTACAAAGGGCCAGAAGCCTTCGAAAAACTGAGCGAGTTTCCCCATTTGGGCTATACCTTCATGATCTCCGCCTCTTTGACACTAAGTGCACTTTCAACTTTAGCGATGAACTTGTTGGTAAGTTCTTGAACTTGTGCCTCAGCATCCTTTAAAAGGTCTTCTGAAATCTCTAGTTTTTTTAATTCCTTATTTGCGTCTTGCCGAGCTGATCTTACGCTGATCTTTGCTTCTTCGGATTCCGCTTTAGCTTGTTTGACTAACTCCTTTCGTCTCTCTTCTGTGAGTGGCGGAACGCTTATTATGATCACATCTCCATTATTCATTGGATTGAAACCTAGATTAGCATTCATAATAGCTTTTTCAATTTCGCCTAATAGATTTTTTTCCCAAGGCTGAACAAGAAGAGTGCGCGCATCTGGCGTATTAATATTTGCTACTTGTGAGAGAGGCGTCATGCTACCGTAATAATCTACAGATACTGAGGATAGCATAACAGGGTTGGCTTTACCTGCTCTGATTTTGATAAATGCTTTTTCGAGGTGAGCGAGCGAAGCATTCATTTGCTCGCTGGTTTCATCTAGAACAAATTGTATTTCTTCATTCATAGCCTTACAGATTTACAACAGTGCCCACATCTTCTCCTGTGACCACCTTCATTAAATTTCCTTGTTTATTCATATCAAAAACAACAATCGGCAGCTCATTCTCTTGGCTTAGGGTAAATGCGGTTGTATCCATCACCTTTAGGCCTTTTCTGAGGACGTCATCGAAGCTAATTTGATCGTAGCGAACAGCAGTAGCGTCTTTTTCAGGATCGGCACTGTATATACCGTCCACTCTTGTGCCTTTTAAAATAACATCCGCTTTGATCTCGATTGCTCGTAACACGGCTGCGGAGTCGGTCGTGAAATAAGGATTTCCTGTTCCTCCTCCAAAAATTACAACTCTTCCTTTCTCTAGGTGCCTCATGGCTCTTCTTCTGATAAAGGGTTCGGCAACTTCGTCAATTTTAATTGCCGTTTGAACTCTGGTTTCTACACCTTCATTTTCTAAGCTGCTTTGTAGCGCTAATGCATTAATCACGGTGGCTAGCATTCCCATATGGTCACCTTGCACGCGATCTACACCACTTTTAGCTCCAGACAGGCCTCTAAAAATGTTTCCTCCACCGATAACTATGGCTACTTCTACTCCTTTGGAAACGACTGCTTTTATTTGTTCAGCATATAGTTTTAAACGCTCTGAATCGATTCCGTATTGTTGTTCACCCATTAGGGCTTCACCGCTTAATTTGAGTAGTATTCTGTGGTAACGCATAAGGTAGAGATTGTAGCGGCAAAAATAAACAAAAAAGCCATCCTTTATGGGATGGCTTTAGCTTTGAATGTCAAAGATGATTAACCTAAGGCTACTCTTCTGAATCCTGTAACGGTAAGTGACGCATCAACTGACTTAACGTAAGCGGCAACACTTAGTTTGTTGTCCTTGATGTAGTCCTGGTTTACAAGGGTATTATCTTTAAAGAAACGCTCCAGTTTTCCCACTGCGATTTTATCGAGCATCGCTTCTGGTTTTCCTTCTTGACGTAATTGTTCTTTAGCGATTTCGATCTCTTTATCAACGATTGACTGATCTACGTCTTCTTTATCTAAAGCAACTGGATTCATTGCTGCAGCTTGCATCGCTACATTTTTTGCGGCTTCTTCAGCTCCACTTACAGGTGCAGAAAGCGCAACGATTGTTGCGATTTTGTTTCCAGCGTGGATGTAAGAACCAATAAAAGGTGCTTCTAATGTCTCAAAGCTTCCGATTTCGATCTTTTCACCGATCACTCCAGTCTGTTCGATAAGCTTGTCAGCGACGCTTAGCGATCCAAAAGATGCGTTTAATAGCTCTTCTTTTGAACTTACAGTTAATGCGATTGCAGCGATTTGATTAGCTAATTCGACGAAAGAGTCGTTTTTCGCAACGAAGTCGGTTTCACAATTAAGCGTAATAGCAACAGCTTTTGTTTTAGCCTCATTTACTAAGGCGATTGCAGCCCCTTCAGTTGACTCGCGATCTGCTCTGTTAGCAGCAACTTTTTGGCCTTTCTTGCGAAGTACTTCAATTGCCTTTTCGAAATCACCTTCAGCTTCAACAAGGGCTTTTTTACAATCCATCATTCCGGCTCCGGTGGTCTGGCGTAATTTATTAACGTCAGCAGCAGTAATATTGCTCATTTTGTAAGGTTTTTTAGAGACTTAACCCTGCAAATTTGACTTCTTTAAGTCTATTTTAGGTTAAGACAAAGTTGTGTTTTACTTATTTCGTGTCTTCAGTATCTGTAGAATCTACAATGCCTTCAGAAGCTTCTTCTGCCTCGGCTAGTACCGCTGCATTAGTCATTTCTTCCTCAAGTTCACCTTCGCTCAGGTCTTGTTTTTCGGCTTTGCGTTCGTTTAGGCCTGAAGCAAGGGCTTCAGTTACAGAAGCCATGATTACTTCTATTGATTTTCCTGCATCGTCATTAGCTGGAATTACGTAGTCAATCACACGAGGATCACAGTTTGTATCAACCATCGCGAAGATTGGAATGTTCAGTTTAAGGGCCTCTTTAACTGCAATGTGCTCGCGCATTACGTCAACAACAAATAAGGCACCAGGTAAGCGAGTCATATCTGATATTGACCCTAGGTTTTTCTCAAGTTTCGCACGTAAACGATCTACCTGAAGTTTTTCCTTTTTAGATAAGGTATTGAAAGTACCGTCTTTCTTCATGCGATCGATAGCACTCATTTTTTTAACCGCCTTACGGATGGTAACAAAATTAGTTAGCATACCACCTGGCCAGCGCTCGGTAATGTACGGCATTCCTATACCACCTGCTTTTTCAGCAACAATTCCTTTAGCTTGTTTTTTTGTAGCTACAAATAATACTTTACGGCCCGACGCTGCAATTTTCTTAAGCGCTTCATTAGCCTCTTCGAGTTTTGCTGCAGTTTTGTAAAGGTTGATAATGTGGATACCGTTGCGCTCCATGTAGATGTAAGGAGCCATGTTTGGATTCCACTTTCTGGTGAGGTGTCCGAAGTGAACACCGGCATCTAATAGATGCTTAACGTCGATTTTTGACATGTTGTTACATTTAGTTTACGTTCTGATTTAGCAATACTTTGGTGGTTGATCTTAGATCGCGCCCAAAATATTTAGATGCTAAACTAAACAGGGTTATACAAAAAAATAAGAAGGAACAAATTGCTCCTTCTTGGGTATTAACGTTTCGAGAATTGGAATTTCTTTCTCGCTTTCTTTTGACCAAATTTCTTTCTTTCAACCATTCTAGGGTCTCTAGTAAGTAGTCCTTCGGGCTTTAATGCTCCTCTAAATTCATTGTCAATCTCGCAAAGTGCTCTTGAAATTGCCATGCGCACCGCTTCAGCTTGACCTGTGATACCGCCACCGAATACATTTACTTTTACGTCGTACTTACCTAATGTTTCAGTAAGTTCAAAAGCCTGATTTACTTTGTATTGAAGCGTAGCAGTTGTAAAATAGTTTTCAAGGTCACGTTTGTTGATCGTTACCTTTCCTGAACCTTCGCTTAAATAAACTCTAGCAACGGCTGTTTTTCTTCTTCCAATCTTGTGTACTACTGACATCTACTACTATTTAAGGTCATTAAGATTAATTGGGGTAGGTTTCTGAGCTTCTTGTCCGTGCTCTGCACCTATATATACTCGTAGATTTCTGAATAATTCAGCACCTAGTTTATTCTTAGGAAGCATTCCTTTAACGGCATTCTCAATGATGCGCTCAGGATGCTTAGCAAATAATTCTTTTGTGGTTACCGAGCGTTGACCTCCAGGGTATCCCGTGTGACGCAGATATTCTTTATCGGTTGCCTTGTTGCCTTTAAGGACAATTTTCTCAGCATTGATGATTACTACGTTATCACCACAGTCAACATGGGGAGTAAAGTCGGTTTTGTATTTACCGCGAATAATCTTGGCAACTTTTGATGCAAGACGACCTAATACTTCGCCTTCGGCATCTACTAAAACCCATTGTTTATTGACGGTCGACGCGTTTGCCGAAATCGTCTTGTAACTTAATGTATCCACTACTTTAATCTATTTAATATCTGCTCGTTAGATATAACGGGCTGCAAATGTACAACTATTCAACAGAAATACAAATACTTGAATCTAAGATTTTTTGAATGTTAATGTGCCTCGAGCCAGTGTTCCCCCGTACCGATCTCTACCTGTAATTTCACGCGAAGCGCAAATGCGTGTTCCATGCAGCGCGTAACTAATTCTTTCAACTGATCTAACTCGGGTTTGTATGCGTCAAATACAAGTTCGTCATGGACTTGCAACAATAACCGGCTTTTGAAATTTTTCTCCTCTAATTCACGGTCAATTTCAATCATAGCCTTTTTAATAATATCGGCTGCAGAACCCTGAATGGGAGCGTTAATAGCATTCCTTTCCGCTGCTGAACGAACAATGGAATTAGCAGACTGAATATCTTTTAGGTAACGCTTTCTACCCATTACGGTGCTAACATATCCCTGTTCTCGGGCTAGATCGACTTGACCGCCTATGAAGGTCGTTAGTTTCGGATACGTTTTGTAGTACAGATCGATGAGCTCTTTTGATTCGCTTCTTGACAAATTCGTTTGGTTGCTAAGTCCGAACGCGGATACTCCATAAAGAATACCGAAGTTGATCGTTTTAGCCTGGCTACGCATCTCACGGGTAACCGATTCCAGTGGAACTTCGAAAACTCTTGAAGCGGTATCGGAGTGGATATCTCTGTCATCACTAAAGGCTGCAATCATCGTGTCTTCGTTACTCAGGGCCGCTATAATCCGAAGTTCAATTTGCGAGTAATCGGCCGCTAATAAAACATGGCTCTCATCAGCAGGGATAAATGCCCTTCGAATACGCCGGCCCTGCTCTGTTCGAATGGGTATGTTTTGTAGGTTTGGATTTACACTACTTAATCTACCTGTTGCGGCTACTGTTTGCATAAATTCGGTATGAACCCTTTTTGTTCTTGGATTTACCTGTTCAGGTAGTGCGTCAACATAGGTGCTTTTTAGTTTGCTTAGACTGCGGTGTTCTAAAATACTTGCCGCTATCTTGTGCTCTTTTGCCAATTCTGTTAGTATTTCTTCCCCTGTCGCGTATTGTCCGGTTTTTGTTTTTTTAGGCTTTTTTACAAGCTGTAGATTTTCGAATAAAACGGTTCCGAGTTGCTTGGGTGAAGCGATGTTGAAAGTGACTCCCGCCTGCTCGTATATTTCGCGCTCTAAGGCTTCTATCTGTTTGCCAAACTCGAGACTAAGACCTTCTAAAAAAGGAATGTCTAAACGGATCCCATGCTGTTCCATTTTTGCTAGAACACGGAGTAAAGGCATCTCAAGAGTGTCAAACAGAAAACGCAGATTATCTCTTTTAAGCTCAGTTGAAAAATGTTGGTGAAGTTGTAACCCCACATCCGCGTTTTGACAAAGCTGTTCGCATTTTTCTGCTATGGACCAAGTACTAAAGTCGCCTTTCGGTGCTGCCTTTATCGGCCAATTGAGATACGTTTCACTTAGAATACTATACTCATGACGCATATCCGGATTGATCAAATAGTGAGCGATAAGATTATCGAACAGTGATCCTTTTATCTGAATGTGATAGAGTGCTAATGATTTCAGCGCTGTCTTAAGGTGTTGTCCAACCAGTGTTTTGTCAGATTCAAAAAAGGTTTTTAACCGATTTAGTTTATCTGCTTGTTCTTCGCTTAAGTCGAGGTAATAGGCTTTATGCGCTGACCAGCAAAAACCAATACCTGATATAGTAGGGTCAAACCGGTTCGAGTGATCTAGACCAAAACTCAAACTCACCAGTTCCGATCGCTCAAGTAACTCGATAAGACGATCAAGCGCTTTAGGGCTATTTATGATTTGATAAAAAGGTTGTAGCGTTTTAGAGGGTTCATCTTGTCGCTCTGAGAACAGTGAAAACTGCCCTGATCCCGGTGCTCTTTCAAAGACATCTGCGGCTGGTGAGCTCACGGAATTTGTAAGTGATTCTTGCGCTACTTCTGTTGATTGTGATTGAAATACTTTTGCGAATTGTTCGCGCATTCTTCGAAACTCCAATTCCTCAAAAAGCACATTAACCCTTTCGAAGTCTGGGGTAGACAGCTCGAAATCGTTTGCGTCAAATTGTACATCGCAATCAATCTTTATGGTGGCTAAGACTTTCGAAAGTCTCCCTAATTCAGCGTTTTCTTCAATACGCTCTCTTAATTTTCCTTTTAGTTTGTGTGTGTTGGCTAATAGATTTTCGAGAGTTCCAAATTCTTCTAATAGCTTTTTTGCGGTTTTATCTCCAACTCCGGGAAGACCTGGAATATTGTCGCTTGAATCTCCCATCATTCCCAGATAGTCTATTACCTGTAACGGTTCACTCACGCCAAAACGCTCTTGTACTTCGGGTATTCCCCAGATTTCTACATCGCCCCCTCCACGTGCGGGGCGGTACATGAATATGCGATCACTTACGAGTTGTCCAAAATCTTTGTCAGGAGTGACCATGTAGACTTCAAAACCTTCTTTTTCCGCTTGCTTCGATAGGGTCCCTATAATATCATCTGCCTCGTATCCCGCTTTCATTATAACCGGAATATGCATTGCCCTGAGCAATGACTCGATATGCGGAATAGCGAATGTAATCGCCTCCGGAGTGCTTTCACGATTCGCTTTGTAGTCCTCGAAAAGTTCAGTTCGCTCTATACTTCCGCCTTTGTCAAAACAGACCGCGAGGTATTCGGGTTTTTCTTTCCGGATAAGATCTAAAAGAGAATTCATAAACCCCATAATCGCTGAGGTGTCTTCTCCTTTTGAATTGACTCGTGGATTTTTGATCAGTGCGTAATACCCCCTAAAAATGAGGGCGTACGCATCAACTAAAAACAAACGTTTTTGACGCGAAAGGGACATGAAATGAGTAACTAATATGAGAGAGCAAGATAACCGATTCTGATGGTATAGCGCCTTTTTTCGCCTTACTTTTGCTAAAAATTGCACAACTCTGATGGCGTATTTCGCGTTCGTATTTTCAATAGTTTATCTCTTTGGCTTTTTTTACATGAGGCGACGACTACGTCTACTCAATGTAAGCAGGTGGGCACTGCGTACTTATGATGTTTTTTTCGCAGCGAGCTTTGTATTTGGGGCATTGCTTCCATGGCTGAGTTTGTCTCTTTCACCGTCATCGGAGCTCCTTTTTCGTGCCACTTTATTCGCCTGTTTTATTGGGTTATTTCTTAGTGTTCCATTGTTACTTATAGGTGATCTTGCGCGATTTGTGCGCTCACTTTTATCGCGACAAAGGGCAGATTCAAAAGATTCCGATACCAAACAATTCCGATCTCGGAGAAACTTCTTGTCTACTGCAGCGATCACCGTGGGGGCTGTGCCGTTTAGTTCGCTCCTTGTAGGAATTGGCGGAAGGTATCGCTACAAATTGCACCGTTACGAATTACAATTTGCGAATCTTCCTAAGGCGTTCGATAACTATACCATTGTTCAGCTCTCCGATCTTCATTTAGGAAGCTTTGATGATTTAAATGCCGTTAAAGAAGGTTTAGATCTGGTAAATGATGAGCATCCAGATCTATTACTTTTTACCGGCGATATGGTTAATAATAAATCAGAAGAAGCCGATCCGTTTGTTCAAATGCTTCGAGAGTTAAGGGCTAAAGACGGAAAATATAGTGTTTTAGGTAATCATGATTATGGTACGTACAATCAGG
>CAZUBV010000023.1:5265-15487 GCA_964618875.1 uncultured Flavobacteriaceae bacterium | reverse complement strand
CTTTACACTCGAGACCTACTCATTGTTACGGGACTATTACCTACAAGCGAGCGTATTCACTTTATCGTTGCGCATTGGCCCTCTAGAAGTGGCGGACAACGACGTTCTGCCCCTAGAAGATACACCGCAGCTTATCACACTAGATCTGCGATCGATTCCATTTTACGAGACGATGATTTAGCTAAAATTATGGTGATGGGTGACTTTAATGATGGCCCTCAAGACACCTCTATGAAGCGTTTATTGGTAAGCAAACGCAATGAAACGAAACTAATTAACATTACGAAACCTTTAGAAAAGAAGGGTATAGGATCACTTGCACACCGAGACAAATGGCATCTTTTTGATCAATTCGTAGTAACTCCTAATCTTCTAAAAGACAAAAAGTTAGCCATAAGACAAGTAGGCGTATTAAATAAAGATTTCTTACGCTCAAAAAAGGGACGGTTTAGGGGGTACCCTTTTCGAACCTATGGCGGAACTGCATACCAAGGTGGTTATAGCGATCACTTTCCGATTTTTACAACCTTAGGCCCACTGACCCCAAGGGATTCGGCTCAAGATTAGAATCAGGCCAATTCCGTAGAAGAGCGCAATACTTTTAAACTTAGCCTTAGATTCTAGAGCTCTTTTGTGTCTTGACCATCCAATGGTCACTAGAGCTACCGCAATAAGATTTGTAGTAGGGTGCTCGAGAGCCAGTAATCTGGCCTCTGAACTTAAATTTCCAATTCCGACCTCACTTAAGGCATAAAACCCTTTCGCTGACACGAAATAAACGACAAGACCAATCAAAAATTGTAGGTGAAAGAACGCAACTCCAGCTAGAGAAAGGCTTCGGTCACGCTTTTGCTGAAATTCACGACCTGTTAAGAATCCGTTCAATGCGTTAATGAAGGCAATTAGTACAACGCTTAAAGCGAGAAATGCAATGTAAGAGTGTAATGAAACAATCATGGTAGGCTTAGGTATTTAAGTTTCTAAGTTAACTATTTTTAAAACGTTTAAGCAATTGAAGTGTTGATGGGTCATGAATTCCTTCACTCCCGTTTTGCCAATCGCTGAGAATTTGATTGGCAAGCTGTTTACCCAATTCTACGCCCCATTGATCATAACTGTAGATATTCCAAATAACACCCTGAATAAAGATCTTAT
The DNA here is from genome assembly GCA_964618875.1 of uncultured Flavobacteriaceae bacterium. Lineage (GTDB taxonomy): Bacteria > Bacteroidota > Bacteroidia > Flavobacteriales > Flavobacteriaceae > UBA3478. The sequence continues at coordinate 14,332 of CAZUBV010000023.1, read as the reverse complement.
GTTCATAAGCCGCAATTAGCGCACCAAGGGTCTTAGGGGTAAGCTTATCGATTAGGAATGTGGTGGTCGGACGATTTCCTTCAAAAACCTTATGCGGAATGATTTCAGAGGCCTCAGTCTCCGTAATACCCTTGGCAGCGAACTCTTCAACGACCTGAGCTCTTGTTTTCCCATTCATAAGGGCCTCTGTCTGTGCAAAAAAGTTAGACATGAGCTTATCGTGGTGTTCTACATCACCGTACAAGGGGTTAGCAAATCCAATAAAATCACAAGGAATAAGCTTGGTTCCCTGGTGGATCAGCTGAAAAAATGCGTGCTGCGAGTTGGTTCCTGGTTCACCCCAAACAATAGATCCGGTTTGATACGACACGGGCTCTCCACCTCGGCTAACATACTTTCCATTGCTTTCCATTACCGCTTGTTGCAAGTACGCTGAAAATCGATGCAAATATTGGGTGTAAGGTATGATACACTCTGTTTCAGCGTCTAAGAAGTTCGTGTACCATATTCCCAAAAGTGCCATATTAAGTGGAATATTTTCGCAATCCTCGGCAGTTGCAAAGTGTTTGTCCATCAGAGCGGCGCCCTCTAACAACTCTTCAAAACGCTCAAATCCTATAGAAAGCGCAATTGAAAGACCTACTGCGCTCCATAGCGAAAATCTTCCTCCTACCCAGTCGGCCATAGGAAAAACAAGTTCTTCAGAAATTCCGAAGGTAGTAGTCATACTCAGGTTAGTAGATACCGCTGCAAAATGAAGCGCAACATCAGACTCCCCAGCATGAGTTAAAAACCAGTTTCGGCAGGTAGTTGCATTTGCGAGTGTCTCTTGAGTAGTAAATGATTTCGAAACGACTAGAAATAAAGTGGTTTCGGGATTCAATTTTTTAAGTACTTCCTGAACGTGGTCGCCATCGACGTTACTTACAAAATGAACGTTTAGATGATTGCGATAAAAAGCTAAGGCTTCCGTTACCATTACCGGCCCGAGGTCAGAACCGCCAATACCTATATTGACGACATCAGTGAAAGCTTTACCACTATAGCCTCGACGCTTAGCAGTAAGTACATCAGAACAGAATTGGGCCATTCTGGCCTTTACCTCGCTTACCTCTGAATCAACTGACTTTCCATCTACTTTGGGATCGAATTGAATGCTTCTAAGGGCAGTATGTAACACGGCCCGATCTTCGGTGACATTGATTTTCGCTCCAGATAAATAAGCCGATTTTGCTTCTGACAAACCAGCCTCGTGAGCTAACTCGTATAACTGATCCATAACCTGGTCGGTCACCAGGTGTTTTGAGAAGTCTACAAAAAAATCTTCCCACTCAATACTGAGTTTTCGAGCGCGACTAGGATCTGCAGAAAAAAGATTCGTAAGCGTCGTTTGTTTAAGTTGTTGACTTAGGTCATTCAGGCGTTCCCAACAACCTAATTCGGTTGGGTTATTGTGCGGTAAGGGCATCGTCTTTTGTTGATTTTTGAGCGAGTGAAGTTACATCATTTTCACCCGAATATTCAATGCACTGCAGTTGTTCAAGAGGGGTTTTGATGTACTTAAAATACTCTTTTGCAAGATTTTTCGCTATAGGCGCAGCAGCAGGAAGTTTCTCTTTGAGCGGATCTACTTGCCTTCCATTTTTCCAAAAACGATAACAGACGTGCGGGCCTGAGGTATTACCCGTCATACCAATCCAACCAATCACATCGCCCTGTCGAACACGTTGGCCGGCTTTTACATTTAGCTTGCGCATGTGCAGATACTGAGTACTATAGGTTCCGTTGTGTTTAATCTTCGCATAAATTCCATTACCTCCCTTTCTAGTGGCCTCTGTTACAATACCGTCGGCAGTAGCGATAATAGGCGTTCCAACTGGAGCCGCATAATCGGTACCCTTGTGTGCACGGGTTTTATTTCCGTAAAAAGCAATTTTACGATTGAGATTGTAGCGCGACGAAATCCGGTAGGCATTGAACTTCAAAGGCGCTTTTAAGAATGTTCTGCGCAGGTTATTCCCGTTCTCATCGTAGTACTCGGTTTGCATCGTTTTTTCATCAACGTTCGCTGCAAAAGCATAGAAAGGCTCACCTCGGTGTTCAAACAGGGCAGCTTTTATCGATTTAATTCCGGCAGGGGTTCCGTCTTTTAATCTGCGCTCTAGGGCGATCACCTTAAATCTGTCTCCCTCGTACAAACTAAAAAAGTCGATACTCCAAGCATAGACATTAGCCAATTCTTGACTTAGGTTCTGGTCAATACCTTGGCGATCCAATGTCTCGTAAAGCGAACCCTCAATTATTCCAGACACTTCCTTCTCGATTAGATCATAAGGTTGCTTTTCTTCATAAACCATGACCTCATCGCGCAAATCAACTACGGTGTAGTTCAGAAAATCATTTTCGTAAATAAAGAGCAGTGGCTCGGCTATACTATCACAACTACGAAGAACGCGATACGGCTTTCCGACTTGGATCTTTCTAAGATCAAACGACTTTCTAGAGGCCCGGGCAGCCTGATCTACCTTTTGATAATTTGCATTTCTAGAAAGCATGATTTTTCCGAAAGTATCTCCTCGCTTTACTGTGTCAAGATCTACCTCAAAATCTACCATGTTAAAACCGAATTGCATATCAACCGGCATTTCAGTACTTTTTTTCAAGAAAGAGATGCCTTCATTAGAATTTGATCCACAAGAAAGAACCAAAAACATGAATGCTAGTAGGGTTGATAATCGAAATAACAATCGGAAATTCATAAAGCAAAGTTGGCCATTTTTTGTAGTAACTGTCAATGGCTTTAGTTAGCAATTATTTCAAAAGGATTCTTTAGCCCCTTGAACGCATCGAGATCAGCTTTAATCGAGCCAAATCGCAAATCAGCCTGAATACGAATGGGTATTTTATTTTGATCATCACTTACCCACAAGGTAAGCGACTCCTTTTCTCTAAAAATTCTACCCGACTTTACAAGTGGTCTGAAAGCGAGGCAACGTACTTTTCCAAAAGAGGTTTTTAGCACTTGTTTTCCTAAATACAGGAGCTTAAAATCGTAAACGCCATCGTCGTCAAAAAGCATATCGAGTGCGACCTCATCACCCTTCTTGGCAGTACTCGGATCAAAGGACTCTCGAAGGTGATACGTTGCAGAAATTAAATCTTGTAGCTCGCTATCGATAGGCAGCTCAAATGAAGTTTGATCCTTGAGATTATTAATAAGCGCCTTATCTTTTTCAAAATCAAAGGCGATCGAGATATCTTTAGTATACCCACCTTCATCAATATTTCGTCTAAAATAGATAGGGCGAATTTCTTGTTTCGAAAATACACTCTGATACACATCCTCGACTTTGAAAAAAAGCGAAGCTAAACCGGTAGTTCTCCCATCACCGACAGCGTGGAAGGCGGGTTGTCCTTGATAAATGGTATCCTTGATGGATAAGGTTGCATAACTAGCATTAAAAAATCCGTAATGCAATCGGAATCGCAACCATTCACCAGACTGAAAAGAGTCATACTGCTGACTATAGTCGTCTTGCGCAAAACCTGTTGCGAAAGATAAAGTGAGTAAAATCAGGATATATTTTTTCATCAGTCTTGACAAAAATATCATTAAAAAAAAGCCCTAGTGAATTCACTAGGGCTTTTCTTACTAACCAACCAAACTTTAAATCATGAAAAACCAAAACGTAGATGAACTACTTTTTAATTCTTTTCATAAAGATAAAACGGTCATTCTCGTTTTTAATAGGTTTTAACCCCACTTTAACGTTCTGATTTACAATGGAGTTCGTTAGATTAATCCGCGTCACGAAAATGGGCCAAAATAGCCTTCGCTGCCTTCAAACTAACTAGCTCAGTGAGCTGCGCTTCAGAAAGGCTACGAATAACTTTAACGCTCTTAAAGTGTTTTAGTAGTTTATCTGCAGTTGCTGGACCTATTCCGCTTATCTGTTCTAATTCTGAGGTTATGGCCGTTGCGCTTCTCTTCTCTCTATGATGTTTTAACGAAAAACGATGCGCCTCGTTTCTGAGCTGCTGAATCACCTTTAAAGTTTCCGACTTTTTATCAAGGTAAAGAGGCAGAGAATCGCCTGGAAAATAAATCTCTTCTAAGCGTTTTGCGATACCTATGATGGCGATTTTTCCGCGTAAACCTAAGGTTTCGAGTGATTTTAGCGCAGAAGACAATTGTCCTTTTCCTCCATCGATAACGATAAGCTGAGGTAACGGCTGCTCTTCTTGTAGTAGTCTGCGATAGCGGCGATAGACCACCTCTTCCATACTTGCAAAATCGTTTGGTCCCTCGACTGTCTTTATGGTAAACTTTCGATAGTCGGCTTTAGAAGGTTTTGCATTCTTAAAGACAACACAAGCCGAAGCAGGATTGGTACCCTGAAGATTAGAATTGTCAAAGCACTCGATATGAACCGGATCCTCTGAAAGATGCAAATCTTCTCTCATCTGTGCTAATATCCGCTTAGTATGTCGATCCGGATCAACCACTTTCATTTGCTTAAATCGATCCTGTCTAAAAAACTTAGCATTTCGAAGCGACAACTCCACAAGACTTTTCTTGTCACCAAGCTTAGGCACCTCAACATGAATGCCATCTGGAACAGAGATTGCAAACGGCAAGAGAATCGTTTTTGAATTCGAATTAAAGCGCTTTCTAAGTTCAACTAGTGCCACTGATAGCAACTCTTCTTCGGTTTCATCCAGTTGTTTTTTAAGTTCTAACGTATGCGAATAAACAACTGCTCCCTCGACAATCTGCATAAAATTGACATAGGCATGTGTTGCATCAGAAAAAATAGAAAGCACGTCGAGATCGGTAATCTTGGGGTTAACTACCTGAGATTTTGCTTGGTGGAGTTGTAATAGCTCGATACGCTCCTTAATGAGTTGTGCTTTTTCGAACTCCATCTGCTGGGCGTATATTCTCATTTTTTGGTCAAGCATTCTAAGAGATGGCCTTAAGTTCCCTTTTAAAATGGCAATGATTGCCTCGGTTTGCTCGCGATAGTCTATCTCAGTTTGCATACCTTGGCACGGACCCGCGCAATTTCCGATATGGTACTCTAGGCAAAGTTTTACTTTCCGAGATTCGATTTGAGTAGGAGATAATTCATATCCGCAGGTTCTGAGTGTATATACTGAACGTATTAGATCAAGCAGTGCTCGAACCGTTTTTACCGAGGTATACGGACCAAAATACAGCGAACCGTCATCTATTTTTCGGCGGGTGGCGAAGACCCTCGGATAGAATTCGTTCTTTACACAAATCCAAGGAAAGGTTTTATCGTCTTTAAGCAGCACATTATAGCGCGGTTGATGCTGCTTAATCATACTGTTTTCTAGCAATAAGGCATCTGACTCTGTAGCCACTACCACATGACGTATGCTGCGAATTTTACTAACCATCACTCTGGTTTTTCCGCTGCTATGTTGCTTCGAAAAATACGAAGACACTCTTTTCTTCAAGTTTTTTGCCTTACCTACATACAACATGCGCTCCTTTTCATCATAAAAATGATACACACCAGGTTGATCAGGAAGGGCTTGAACTTGTACCGAAAGTGGATTAGATTTTTCGAATTCCGCCATGATGTAAAAGTAGCGATGAATTTAATTTTTTAAGATAGATTTACCCTAATGGAAACTGAGTATCAGAAAAACGAACTGCGCAATTGGGCAAAGAGACAGCGACTTAGTTTATCGCAGCAAGAGGTAAGTGACCAAAGTGTCGCTATTGCCAATAGGCTTTTAACCCTTCCGATTTGGAACAGACAAAATTACCATCTGTTTATGACTATTGAGTCCCAAAAAGAGGTTGACACCGAGCCAATCCTCACCCTACTTCAAGGAAAAGACAAGCGTGTTATTCTTCCTAGATCACACACTGACGGAACCCTTTCTCACTATCTACTCGACGAGCAAACGCTTCTTATAAAAAATCGTTGGGGAATTCCGGAGCCTGAAAGCGGAATTGAGGTAAAGCCAGATCAACTAGACGTAGTATTTGTTCCGTTATTAGTTGCAGATCTTAGTGGAAACCGCATTGGTTACGGGAAAGGCTACTACGACCGATTTATCTCAGAGCTTAACCCTAATGCACTTACCATTGGGCTAAGCCTACTTGATCCGGTTACTAAAATTGAAGCTGTGGAGGCGCATGATCGGGCACTAGATCTTCTAGTTACACCCCATGGACACTACTGTTTTAATTCGGAAAAACTCGCTTGTTAAAAGCGATCAATATAAATACACCGATACTAATAGCACTATCGGCAATGTTAAACACCGGCTGAAAAAACCGTAAAGGTGAAGACCCCACAAAAGGAACCCAATCAGGCCAAGTAGTATCGATAAGCGGAAAATAAAGCATATCTACCACCCTTCCGTAAAAGTAAGAGTCGTATCCGCCGTTAGCAGCGTTCCAAGCGAAAGTAGCAACCGTATACGGTGTGCTCGCTGTAAATAGTTGGCCATAAAAAACCGAATCGATAATATTCCCTAAAGCACCTGCAAAGATCAGTGCAATAGCAATTAAAAGCAGACCAGAAGCCTTTTTACGCGCCGATTGAACCCCCCAAAAACCAATTCCAACAATAGCAAGTAACCTGAATACAGTAAGACCGAGTTTTGCGGTACGCTCACTAATCGGTAAAAAATCACTGAGTTGCGTTCCCCAAGCAGCTCCCCGATTTTCTATAAAAAATAGCTTGAACCAGCTGAAAACTTCGATTTCTTGCTGGTATACAAAATGGGTTTTAATATAAATTTTCGAAACCTGATCGAGGATAAGTACAATAAGTGCAATCCAAATGGTTTTTCTAAGAGTCATTACGCAGTTGATTTAAATAGATACTACCTTGTTTAGTCGCGAGTTCATAATGAAACTGTGGGTTGTAGGGCACTTTACCAACAACCTTTCCTAATTCGCTTGCTGAATGAACATCTCCTGATGGTATGGTCAGAAAAATATCTGCAGAACTCGTTCGCACATCACTTGACTCCGAATTATGGGTCATATGTACGGTTCCTCCGCCTAAACGTAAAAATAATTGACGGTAATGCCCCGAGACATCGATAAGGGCGTGTTCTCCTCGAACTTCTAAGGTTTTACCCTCGGGAATGACGAGCTCTAGACTAAGTGCACGCACCTTATGGGCGCTTAGCTTATCATTCGGGCTAATAAATGAGGGGATCCACTGCGGATATACCTCAAGCCAGTTGTCTTCTTCTCGAGCAATGACAATAAGGTCGTCTCTATATTCGCCTTCACTAAGGGTTTTGATAAGAATCTGATCCGATGAATCGGTAACCACGCTCAGCTTCTGAATAAAACGAAGATCGATAGCTATCGCATCAATAGCCGATGCTTTAATAGTTTTCTGCCACTGCGACTGTCCTCTCAGGCCAAGAACACCTAAACTGACCCATAAGTACAGTAGTATCTTCACTATTTCTGCATCTTCTTGGCCTCCATGCTTAGTGTTGCATGCGGAACAAGTTTAAGCCTTTCTTTAGCAATGAGCTTTCCGGTAATTCGACAAACTCCGTAGGTTTTGTTTTCGATACGAACTAGCGCATTTTTCAAATCTCGAATAAACTTTTCCTGACGAAGCGCAAGCTGTGTATTTGCCTCTTTGCTCATCGTTTCAGAGCCTTCCTCAAATGCCTTGAATGTAGGAGAAGTATCATCTGTTCCGTTGTTCAGATCGTTCATGTAGGCACTGCGGATAAGGTCTAAGTCTTCTTGTGCCTTGACAATTTTTTCTTCGATTAACTTTCTAAATTCCTTTAAATCTGCATCCGAATATCTTACTACTTCTGACATAAGCCTTATAATTTTTCTAGGTACAATTGGGTTTGAATGTCGTCAAAGCTCACTTCAATACCCTTTTCAAGGTGATCGACAAGTTCAAGTTTCTCGCAAAGTGTCTCTTGCATGAGGTATTCGCGATAGGCCTCAACTGCCGTATTGAGTATTTCTGACGAGCCAATATAAAGCAAAATTTTATCGGTTACCTCTAGTCCACTATCCTTTCTTAGATTTTGAATTCGATTTACCAACTCTCGCGCAATTCCCTCATTTACAAGATCTTGGTTTAGAGTAATATCTAATGCTACTGTAAGTGTACCGTGTGAGGCAACAAGCCACCCTTCAACATCTTTGTTGGTGATTAACACATCGTCAAGACTTAAGCTAATCGCTGCACCGTCTACCATAATATCGAACGATTCATCGCTTTCAAATTGAAGTATGTTTTCTTGGGTTAGCGCATTAATAGAAGCTGCCACTTGCTTCATTTGAGGGCCAAATTTGGGCCCTAGAGTTTTAAAGTTGGGCTTAATTTCTTTGGTTAATATACCGCTAGCATCTTCCAATAGCTCTACCTCCTTAACATTAACCTCGGAACGGATAAGGTCTGAAACCGCTAGAATCGATGATTTTGAAACCGTCTTACTTACCGGAATCATGATCTTCTGAAGGGGTTGTCGAACCTTAATTTTTTCTTTTTGCCGTATAGAAAGCACAAGTGAACTCACCTTTTGAGCAAGTTGCATTTTTTGTTCTAACTCAGAATCGATACGCCCATTATCTGCAACAGGAAATGAGGTTAAATGCACACTTTTTTCAGCATTCGCTTCAGGTTGCATGTCTTTGTAGAGACGCTCTGCAAAAAATGGAGCTATCGGGGCCATAAGTGCGGCCGTTTGCAAAAGCACAGTAGATAGTGTTTGGTAAGCTGCTAATTTGTCTTCACCGAAAGAGCCCTTCCAGAATCTTCTACGACCCAAACGCACATACCAGTTACTCAAGTTTTCTTGAACAAAATCAGAAATCATACGCGCAGCCTTGGTCGCATCATAGTTGTCGTAAGCAGCAGTGACTTCTATAATTAATGTATTCAGCTCAGAAAGAATCCATCGGTCTAACTCAGCTCGATGCGCTATCGGTATTTCGACCTCTTTACCTGTAAATCCATCAATATTGGCGTATAGAGCAAAGAAGGAGTAGGTATTGTACAATGTTCCAAAGAATTTGCGTTTTACCTCA
>CAZUBV010000023.1:0-5165 GCA_964618875.1 uncultured Flavobacteriaceae bacterium | reverse complement strand
CAATGTTCCAAAGAATTTGCGTTTTACCTCAGCAACTCCCTCAAGATCAAATTTTAAATTGTCCCATGGATTGGCATTGCTAATCATGTACCATCTGGTCGCATCCGGGCCAAATTCCTTTAACGTGGTAAACGGATCGATTGCATTTCCCAATCGTTTTGACATTTTCTTTCCGTCCTTATCCAGAACCAGTCCGTTTGATACTACATTTTTATAGGCAATGCGGTCAAAAACAGCGGTAGATATCGCATGCAGCGTATAAAACCAACCCCGAGTCTGATCGACTCCTTCTGCTATAAAATCAGCCGGATAAGCACTATTTTGCTCAATTAATTCGCGATTTTCAAAAGGATAGTGCCACTGAGCATAGGGCATCGCGCCACTATCAAACCACACATCGATAAGATCGCTCTCGCGGTGCATAGGCTGACCGTTTGGAGAGCGCAGAACAATCTGATCTACCACATGCTTATGCAGATCTATACCAGCATAATTTGAATCGCTCATATCAGCGGGGTCAAACGCCTCGAAAGGATTCGACTGCATGAGTCCTGCAGCAATAGATTCAGTTATCGCCTCTTTTAGTTCAGCTACCGAACCTATAATACGCTCTTCAGCACCATCTTCAGTTCGCCATATGGGCAGCGGAATTCCCCAATAGCGCGAACGCGATAGATTCCAATCATTGGCATTGGCAAGCCAATTACCAAAACGACCTGTTCCTGTCGCCTTTGGCTTCCAGTTAATTTCTTCGTTAAGCGATACCATTCGGTCTTTGAAGGCCGTGGCTTTGATAAACCAAGAATCGAGCGGATAGTAAAGAATAGGTTTATCGGTTCTCCAACAATTCGGATAGGTATGAAGGTACTTTTCTACTTTGAACGCTTTATTTTCGGTTTTAAGCTGGATAGCGATCTCAACATCTACCGATTTCTCTGGCTCCTCATTTGGCTCGTAATAGGCGTTTTTAACAAACTTACCTGCATAAGGACCAACCTCTGGCCTAAATTTTCCCCTTAGGTCAACAAGCGGTACAAGCTGACCATTCTCATCTGTTACAAGCATAGCAGGTACCGGTGGTGTTGCCGCTTTAGCAGCGGCCGCATCGTCAGCCCCAAAAGTAGGGGCGGTGTGTACAATTCCCGTACCGTCTTCGGTGGTTACAAAATCACCTAAAATTACACGGAACGCATTCTCTGGGTGTTCCGCTGGCAAGACAAAAGGCATTAATTGCTTATATCTACTACCCTCTAGCTCTGCACCCAAAAACTCCCCAAGCTTTAAATAAGGGATTGTTTTTGCCTCCGAAGTAAACAGGGCCAGTTCAGACTCCTCGCTTACTTCGCTATATTTTTTACCCAGTTGACTCGAAACAAGATTTGTTGCCAAAATAATGTCAATGGGTTCGAAAGTATATTGATTAAATGTTCTGAGTAGCGAGTAACTAATCTTCGGACCTACCGTTAATGCGGTATTTGATGGTAGTGTCCACGGAGTAGTTGTCCAAGCTAAAAAGTATACTTCAGTTGTACTCGAAAGCGATCGAATCGAAGAAGGAAGAGTAGATTTCAGCGCCTTGAACTGGGCAGTTATGGTAGTATCTGTAACTTCCTGATAGGTTCCAGGCTGGTTAAGCTCGTGCGAGCTAAGACCAGTACCTGCTTTCGGAGAATACGGCTGTATCGTGTAACCCTTATAGAGTAATCCTTTTTCATAGATCTGCTTTAAAAGCCACCACACCGACTCCATGTACTTTGGGGTATAGGTAACATAAGGATCGTTCATATCTACCCAGTACCCTATCTTTTCGGTGAGTTCGTTCCAAACGTCGGTATACTTCATTACCGCACGCTTACAAGCTTCATTATACTCGGCAATACTGATAGTCTTTCCAATTGCCTCTTTAGTGATTCCGAGCTCTTTTTCAACGCCAAGTTCGACAGGCAATCCATGAGTATCCCATCCGGCTTTACGCTTTACTTGAAAGCCTTTCATCGTTTTAAACCTCGGATAAATATCCTTTAGGGTCCGCGCCATCACATGGTGTATGCCGGGCATCCCGTTTGCGGAAGGAGGTCCTTCGAAAAACACAAAACTAGGAGCTCCATCTCGCTCAGATACGCTTCTTTCGAATACGGAATGGGCTTTCCAAAAAGCACCCACCTCTTCTCCGATCTTACTTAAGTCTAATTGCTTGTACTCGTTATATTTACTACTCACCGCTACCGCTTCATTTTAAAGAAAGCAAAAGTAAGCATTTGAGCAGCAAATTGGTAGCTGCTAGCGCACAGTTTGGAGTGCTACCACAAGCTGTCTGCCGGGAGCACTGATACCCGATGAGTAGGGACGGTAGCGACGGTCAAACAAATTCTCAATCGCTACAGAAAGTTGCCATCTTGTCCACTGTTGACGCACCCTTAAATGAATCGCATGCCAAGAGGGGCTGTAAGGCCTACCCATAGCATCTAAGGCATACATATAGTCTTTAGAGCGCTCGGATAACGCAAGCTGTTCTGCCCTAATTTGAGCGTTGTACTCTGATTCGAGAATGGTTTGAAAACCACCTCTAATGTAGCGGATCTGGGTGTTTGAAAAAAATGGGGGCGCATGACGTAATGGCGAGCTCACCCCTAAATCATCTACCTCTTCTCCATCGGCAAAGCTTGCGAGAAACCGATAACTAAATCGGCGATCGATATGACCATAAGCAGATAGTTCAATACCCGATACTCGAGCAGAAGCGGCATTTTGGATAGATTGAACCGCACTGAGCTCTCCGCGATAAACAATTTGTGAAGCTCCATCGTAGGTGTCTGAGCGGCGAATAAGCGCATCAACTAATCGGGAGTAAAACACTGCTCCATCGAGCATAAAATAGCGGTTAAAGCGTTTTCTTATTCCGGCCTCCAAAGAAGTGGCATATTCAGGTTTAAGACCGGGGTTAGGTACCACGACAGCCCCTGGTTCAGAATCAAAAACCTTAGCTAAATCGTCGATGTTTGGTGCTCGAAAGGCAGTAGAAAAATTTAATCGCACGGATGTTTGAGGGTCTATTTTATACACACCTCCTATAGAATACGTAAGCGCAGAATACTGCAAGCTCTGGACTCCAAATTCTGAAGTAAATGGGTTCGTAGTGAAGTCGGTTTGTGTTTTTACGCTACTATATCGCAGCCCACCGCTCACCAATAACTCTTTTGAAACTTGGTACTCTGAAGACACATATGCCGCAGCGGCATTCCAAATAGAGCCATCAGGATATCTACTATTTTGTTCGGTTCGTTCTCTACTCAATAAATCAAAAGCAAAAGCATTCGACCCTACTTTATTGGCATCGTACGAAACACCAGAGCGAACAATAAGCTCAGGACTAATTTCAAATTGATTATCGTAGGACAGATTAAGCACGTTCACCTTTTCCTGAGATGCATTCCTAATTTCACTTCCAAAATCGCGATCGTATCTCGATTCTTCAAACAACTGATAGGCCACTGAAAATTGATGTGCAGCTTGTTTAGTGGTATATCTTGGATTCCAATACGTCATTAGCCAGCGTTGGGGGCCATAATACCACTCGGCAGAGCGAAACCCGTCTGCTTTTGGTCTAAGCAGTCGGTCGTATCTTCCAAAATCAGAGGTAGTGCTGTAGAATAACCCCATTCGCTGCTCTACGTTTTTAGAGACTACTTGTCTTGCTTTTGCTGAAAAATGCGTGGAAGAAATTGCCGTTGATCGCTGCCGCTCTGGGGAGTCACTATACACTACTTTATCTTCGGTAACTTTTGGTCGGACATATCGAGTTCTTAAATAAGATTCAGGACCATAACGACCCATGCGCAGATCGCCTAGGTTCATTCGCGAAAATCCGAAATACCCTGTCCAATTCTTATTACTCTCCATATGGGAGATGTGAAAGGTTCGTTCTCGTGAAGCGCTCGATGATCGCATGGCAAAGTCGGTTCGATCAATGAGACTGTCCTTCGGCGCTATTGGCAACTCTATTGTATTGAAATTTAGCACTCCGCCTATGGCATCGCTTCCGGAAATTACGGTGCCTGGACCGAAAATAAGTTCAGTAGAGTCTACAAGGTACGGATCAATTGAGATCACGTTTTGTAAGTTACCTCCCCTGAAAATGGCGTTATTCATTCGTATCCCATCTACCGTGAGCAGTACTCGATTCGTAGCAAACCCTCTAATCATCGGACTCCCACCACCTAACTGACTTTTCTGTACAAAAACCGCTCCTGAGCGTTGTAAAAGATCCGCTGCCGTTTGAGGTTGACTCATTGAGATATCATCGGCGTCGATACGTTTCACCCTAAGGGGGAGTCTTCGAATATTCTGGCGGAATTTAGAGGCAGAAACTATTATTTCGCTTAGGCCTTCCGCTTTAGGCTGTAAAAGAATGGTGTCTGATTGCAGTTCTGACTTGAAGATTGAGTACAGCTGGTACCCTAAAATCCTGAAGAAAATGACTTCGTTTCCTTCAAATCTTTCGAGATCTACAACCCCTTTAGCATCGGTGTACACGAAGTCACTATGCGAGCCATTGTACACGCTTACCCCAGTTAACAGCTGCTCAGTAGTTGCATCTTTTACAACAACCATTTGAGCGGTTAACATCGAACTAAAAACGATAAAAAAAAGGTAAAGCCAGGCTTTAAAATTCATCTAAAAAAGTCGTTTGATCACTTCAAGCGACTTAGGTCTACGAAACCCGGATATTTGAAACGAGTAATAGCGCACTAAGCCTTCAAGAAGTTCACTACGACTTTGTTTATCAATCGTAGTTCTCATGCCCTCATCAAAATTCGTGCCTAGAATACTCCTTAGTGATGTAGATGCTCTTTCGCTAAGGGCTGTGGCTGTGGTTTCTTTTTGAAAACATCCCTCGCTAAGGTCAAAAAAAGGTAAAAGATTATTTGAATCACTAGGATAGATACCCAAAAATCGTGTTAATTCTAAAATCGTAATGATCAAATAGTTGCCATATTTTTCTCCTTCTTCAAGATAGTTTAAGCTCGAAATAATAAAATCAAATAGCTCATAATCTTGTTGCTCCCCACTGACCGAACCCGCAAGCATTTCCGCAAAGAAAAGGGCCGTGTTAGACTTGACCACGTCAGCATGAATTTTTCCAAAAGAGCGGATAGGTTTTGCTT
>CAZUBV010000022.1:3397-15579 GCA_964618875.1 uncultured Flavobacteriaceae bacterium | reverse complement strand
ACTTAGCTCAAGAGAAAACCGAGGGATTAGAACTCCACATATTAAGTCCAATAGAAGCCACTCTATTTACCCTAAAAAGATTAAAAGAAGGAAAAGATACCATCTCAGTAACCGGAAACGTTTTACGGGATTACCTCACCGACCTTTTTCCGATTCTCGAGGTAGGTACTTCAGCTAAAATGCTTTCAATAGTACCGTTAATGAATGGTGGTGGTTTATTCGAGACAGGAGCCGGTGGATCTGCGCCTAAACACGTAGAACAATTTATCGAAGAAGGACATCTTCGCTGGGATTCTCTTGGCGAATTTCTTGCGCTTCAAGTAGCGTTAGAGTTTATTGCTCAGAAGTCTGGATCTAGTCAAATTAAGATCTACTCCGATTGTTTAGGTTGGGCGGTTGAAGAATTATTAAATACAGAAAAAGGTCCGCGAAGATCAGTTCATGAATTAGATACCCGCGGCAGTCACTTTTATCTAGCAAAATTTTGGATAGCTGCACTAGCTAAATCTGAGCTATCCGCCGAGGAAGTTTCTAAATTCCAAGCACTTCATCTTGAATTAGAACATTATACTGAAGCTATTCTAGGAGAAATTAACGCTACTCAAGGCAAACCAAAAGAACTCGCGGGGTATTATCGATTTGATTTTGAGAAAACCGAAAAAGCGATGCGACCTAGTCAAACGCTTAACGACTTAATTGGTAAATATTTAGGATAATTGGATAACGCACTATTAAAAAAGGGGATCGTTACCTGGCTAAAGACATTACTTCTACTAGCCATAGGTCCTCTTGTAATTAGTAGCGCATTTAAAAACACCAATCACATTCTGTATTGGCCCGTACTTGTTTCAGGAATTTTTCTTTCAGGATGGGCCATAAAAATGGGGTTTAGCGCTGTTAAACAGATCCTAGACGCTATTTTTTCAAAGAAGGATTAATCCAAATGGCTTCCATTTTTGCGAGATCAATTTTTTCTTTGGCTTCTTTATTTGGTAGTATACCATGGGTAAAAGCTCGTTGTAAAATATCTTCTATCCAATAATCCTCTTTACTCATATAGGGATCATAGGACTGTTTCAAATTCATTTTATTAGCGGATGCAGCAGTTTGATACCAAAAGGCGGTCCAACCATTTCTATAGTTCTTTACGATTTCAAACGCATCGATTCCGGTTTGTCGATTGACTAACTTAATAAGTATCTGACCATCTTTGCGGGAGAGTTTCTTAAGTTCAGCGGTGAGTTCCTCTTCAAAGAACGATTTCAATCGTTTAGTATATACCCTTTTTTCACGTTTTCTGTCAATCTCAGAAAGACGCATTTCAATTTGCTCAAGCCGATCTTGAGCTAAAACCGCGTAACCGAACACTTTTAAGACTCGTATTCGAAGTCGGTAATAGTCATTTCGTTCATTAGAATCTGTAAAACGAAGCGGAGACAAAACATAGACCTCTTCAAGAGGAATCACGTTGAGATATTCATTATCCTCACCCTGTTCAAGCCCGCTAGTTTGTTGTGAAAACAACGAAACACCTAGCAATGAAAAAAATAGAATTAGACCGTATTTTCTTCTCTCCCCACTCATAGTATTTGTAAATTTAGATCAAAATTATTCTAGCATGACTACGGAACATATATTCAATAAGGAAGCCCTAGCTTTTCTTGAAAACTATTTAAACAATGCCTCACCGACAGGCTATGAAGCACAAGGACAGAGAATCTGGATGGATTATTTAAAGCCTTATGTAGACACCTTTATCACTGATACTTACGGAACGGCGGTAGGAGTTATCAATCCTGAGGCCGAGTATAAAGTAGTTATCGAGGCTCACTCTGACGAAATTTCTTGGTACGTGAATTATATCTCAGACAATGGACTTATCTACGTGATTCGAAATGGAGGTAGTGACCATCAAATCGCACCATCAAAATGGGTGAACATTCATACAAAAAATGGAATCGTTGAAGGCGTTTTCGGTTGGCCGGCTATCCACACAAGAAAACCTGGAAAGGAAGAAAATCCTAAGCTAGAAAATATTTTTATCGATATAGGGGCTAAGGATAAAAAGGAAGTAGAGCAAATGGGCGTTCATGTAGGATGTGTCATCACCTACCCTGATGGGTTCAAAATTCTCAACAACAATCAATTCGTTTGTCGAGCGCTAGACAACCGTGCTGGCGGGTTCATGATTGCTCAGGTTGCACGCTTGCTGAAAGAAAATAATATTACACTTCCCTTTGGACTTTACATCACCAATTCGGTTCAAGAAGAAATTGGTCTTAGAGGAGCAGAAATGATTACCCAGCGCATTCGTCCGAATGCTGCAATTATTACCGATGTCTGTCATGATACCACTACGCCTATGATCAGTAAGATCGAACAAGGCGAAACCAAAATTGGTGACGGACCAGTAATTTCTTATGCACCGGCTATACATCACACCTTACGAGAACTAATAATTGATGCCGCCGAGTCCAATGCTATTCCATTCCAGCGTCATGCTTCATCTCGCTATACCGGTACAGACACCGATGCCTTTGCCTACAGTAATGGAGGTGTTGCGTCTGCTTTAATTTCTCTACCTCTACGCTATATGCATACTACCGTAGAGACCGTTCACAAAGAAGATGTAGCGAATGTGATTCGCCTAATTTATCACAGCGTTCAAAAAATAAGTTCAGGAGATAATTTCTCGTATTTTAATTAAAAAAAAGGCCCTATTGAAGGGCCTTTTTTATTTGATCTACATGGCTAAGTTCGAACTGAGTAACTTCACCGTTTTCAAGATCTTTTAATTCGATTTTACCTTGTGCAATAAGCTCAGGTTTAGGGTATAGTGCAAATCTAGCCCTACGTTTGTCAATGTACTTGAATTGTTTTTGAAGCTTGGCTTCTCCAGGATACATTTCGATTGAAACGCCTTGCTTGCGCAATTGAGCAATTAAAAGTATAACGGCATCCGCTTGGCTATCTTCATAAAACAAAACAACAATATCTAATTTGTCCGAAACCTCAACAGGGAACAAATCAAGCATTTCAAGCACCATATAGATACGATCTAGCCCAAACGAAATTCCTACACCTCCCATAGGTGTTCCACCAAAATGTGTCGTCAGATTGTCGTAACGACCCCCTCCTCCTATTGAACCCAGTTCAACACCTTTGGGCGCACTTACCTCAAAAATTAATCCAGTATAGTAATTAAGTCCCCTAGCAAGGGTGAGATCTAATACCACTTGCAATGACGATAATTCGACCTTACTAAGTTTATCTAATAAAAAACGAACATCTGCAACTCCTTCTAATCCTATACTAGAGTTTATAAAGAGTTTCTGTAAGTAATCTAATTGTTTATCTAAATTATTTCCTAGCCTTAAAAATTCACCTACCTGATCAATTACCTGTGAAGTAAAAGAAAGTGATTCTAACTCTTTCAAAACCCCTTCAGCGCCGATCTTATCAAGCTTATCAAGCGCTACAGTAAACGGAATAAGCTCGTCAGCTATTCCGAACGACTCAGCTATTCCAGAAAGAATTTTTCGGTGATTGAATCTAAGAGTAGGCTTGTTCGCATGTAAACCAAGGGCATCAAAAACCGTATCATAGAGTTGTACAAGATCTACCTCTTGCCAAAGTGAAACTGCGCCCACAATATCTGCATCGCATTGATAAAACTCACGGAAACGTCCTTTCTGAGGACGATCGGCTCTCCAGACGGGCTGAATTTGATACCGCTTGAACGGAAGCGCTAACTCATTTTGATGTTGTACAACAAAACGCGCAAAAGGAACGGTAAGGTCATACCTCAATGCCTTATCGGCAATAAATTTGGTAAGCTCGTGCGCATTTGATTGGGTAAAAACGTTATCGGGAACTTTGGATAAGTAATCACCCGATTTTAAAATTTTAAAAATAAGCCGATCACCCTCATCGCCATATTTCCCCATGAGGGTCTCTATATTCTCAAAGCTTGGTGTTTGTATTTGAGAAAAACCAAAGTTTTTAAACGCCTGTTCAATTACACCAATGAGATATGATCTCTTTAAAAGTTCATCACCGAAAAAATCACGCGTCCCTTTTGCTAAAGCTGCTGATGTTGCCATAGTTTATTTTGAATCTATCCAATCCTTAAACCAAAGATACAGCTCACCTTTTGTAATCACAGCCCCTTTTTGAATAAGCTCAAATAGATCTCTATGCGAATCACTTGAAAATGCTTTAAACGCAGAACGATAAACAACTCGGTCATCTAAATAATTCTTACGTAACCATTGAAACCCCTCGGATGTAGTTAAATCTAACCCAGGTACTTGAGCTTCGACTGCGATAAGATGAATTCCACTGACTTCTTTAGAGAACAAATAAATGAAGTGTTCTGACAAATTCTCTAAGTATTGAACTTTAGATAATACACCCGTCCAAATCAAATCACTAAACTCATCGAGTAACAAGTCTACCTTGGACAGGTCCTCTGTCTGAAGTTGCTGCCATAGTGGCTTGTCAATTCCATGAGTTGCTAAATATCTAGTGAATTCATCAGCCAAGCTCTCGAATTGTTCTTTACTTAAACGTTGATAATTCATAAAAATAAAAAAGGGCCAAAATAGGCCCTTTATATTGAAATTGGTTTTCGATTAGTTAGGCCTCAGCTACAACTTCGAATGCAAGATCAGCCGATACTTCTCTGTGCAATCTAACCTTAGCTACATAAGCACCTAAACGCTTCACTGATCCACCTTGAACTAAGATGTATTTGCGATCAATCGTTACATTTTCTTTAGTTAGTGCAGCTTCGAGATCAATGTTCGAAACAGAACCGAACAACTTATCTCCTGACCCTACCTTCGCAACAATCTTAAGAGAAAGTGCAGCAATTTGCGCAGCTACCGCTTTAGCTTCTGAAATAAGTTGTGCTTCTTTGTGGGCACGTTGTTTTAGATTCTCAGCGTGAACTTTACGAGCCGACGGAGTTGCTAGTACAGCAAACCCTTTTGGAATCAGAAAGTTACGTCCATATCCATTCTTAACTGAAACGATATCGTCTTTAAACCCTAGGTTTTGAACGTCTTGTTTTAAAATAATTTCCATATCGTTTACTTATTTAAGCATATCAGCAACATAAGGCATTAACGCTAAATGGCGTGCACGCTTTATGGCTTGTGATACTTTACGTTGATATTTAAGTGAAGTTCCTGTAAGACGGCGAGGCAAAATTTTTCCTTGCTCGTTTACTAGTTTTAATAAGAAATCTGGGTCTTTGTAATCGATATACTTGATACCCGACTTCTTGAATCGACAGTATTTTTTCTCCTTTTGAGTGTCAATATTCAGTGGAGTTAAATAACGAATCTCTCCGTCTTTTTTTCCTTTTGCTTGTTGTTCAATAGTTGACATAATTAAGCGGTTTTAGATTTTTGTCTTCTTTTCTCTGCCCAGGCGATCGCGTGCTTATCTAACTTCACGGTTAAATAACGCATTACACGCTCGTCACGGCGGAATTCAAGCTCTAATTCGTTAATAGACTCAGCCGGAGCTTGAAACTCAAACAAATGGTAAAAACCACTTTTTTTGTTCTGAATGGGGTAAGCTAACTTCTTTAGTCCCCAATTTTCTTTGGCAACGAAAGTAGCACCACGCTCGGTAAAGAAGCTCTCAAACTTCTTGGCTGTTTCCTCTACCTGAGTGTCAGATAGAACGGGATTCAAAATGAAAACAGTTTCGTATTGATTCATTATAATAAATTAAAAATGCGTGCAAAAATAAGCTAAACTTCTCTATTCAACAAAGATTTAAATAGGTATTCGCATCAAATGTGGTCAACATGAAATACAACCCCAATACCAGAAAACGCAGGAATTGCTTCAAACGACTTTTTTAGCCTTCCGATCGCCTCTTTAAGCCCTACAAGTGAAACAGTCGGAGGAATCTTGACTAAGATTTGTTGATAGTACTGATTCCGCATTCGTTCAATACTGGGCGCATCGTTGCCTAACACCTCAATGCCCGGAAATTGCCTCAGACCGGTAGCAAACCAAGCGGCACCATCGAGTACTTTAGGTAGATTCCTCGATAAGAACTGTATTTTAATCATGCGATAAAACGGAGGGTAATGAAACTCCTTTCGTTCTATTAATTCATTTTCTGCAAAAGACAAATAAGTCCTTTTCAGCACATTCTGAAGCACGGTATTCCCAGGATCATAAGTCTGTATTAATACTTGTGTAGGTTTTGTTACTGAACGACCCGCTCGACCGGCAACTTGCAATAGCTGTTGCGCAGCACGTTCATGCGCGCGATAATCGGCGCGATGCACAAGCTGATCGGCACTTAAGACAACCACCAACCCTATATTTTTAAAATCAATCCCTTTACTCACCATTTGAGTTCCAACAAGCAATTGTACCTCACCACGATCAAAACTTTCCAGCAGCTCTTGATGTCCTCGTTTTCCTTTAAGCGTATCTCGGTCCATTCTAGCTAAGGTTAGCTCCGGAAAAAGATCTCGTAATAACATCTCAATTTGCTGCGTTCCTAAACCGTGTTTATCAAGAGACTTTGATTGACATTTAGAACATGAAAGGGATACTAGCTCCTTATAACCGCAATAATGGCAGCGAAGGCTTTGATCACTCCTATGATAGGTTAGACTGACATCACAATTTTTACAGCCCGGAATAAATCCACATTCTAAACACTCGATAAGACTCGAAAACCCTCTTCGGTTTTGAAAAAAGAGCACCTGCATACCTTCAGAAATAGTGCTAGTAACGGCCTGAATTACCGGTTCGGAAATCCAAGATTTTAGTTGCTTACGCTTTTTAAGATTTTTTAAATCAAGGAGTTGAATTTGAGGTAAACCTTCTACCCCATAACGTTCTCCTAGGTAGACATAATGGTACTTTGGATTCTTATTCCCACCAAAACCACAATTATATAATGACTCTAAACTTGGAGTCGCAGACCCCAAAATAATTCCGCACTTTACTTTATGCGATAAGAACACAGCTACATCTCTAGCGTGATATCGAGGTGCCGGATCGTGTTGCTTGAACGAGCTATCGTGTTCCTCGTCTACCACAATAAGTCCCAACCTTTTAAAGGGAAGTAATAAGGCCGAACGAGCGCCAACAACAACTTGGGCTGTACTGTGATTGTTTCGAACTTTATGCCATAATTCAGTACGTTCATTTGCATTTAATTGAGAACTAAAAGCCACTACTTTACCCGGAAATCGCTTGTTAATTCGAGACCATAGCGAATGGGTTAAAGCGATCTCTGGAAGCAAGAAAAGAACTTGATTTCCTTTTTCTAATTCTCGCTCAATAGCACTGATATATAGCATGGTTTTACCTGAACCGGTGAGACCGTGAAGTAAGACAGGTTTTGACTGTGATAATCCCTCATTAATAGAAGCCTCCGCATCGTGTTGAACCTTGGTTAGTTCATAGAACTGCTCAGCTTCAATTTTCGGTTTAATGCGATCTGTTACGATATACTCGAGTTTGAAAATTTGTTTGGCTACTAAAGAGTTACGCGCCGAGATTGAGAGATTATATTTTTTCGAAAAAGGCAGCCAAGCAACACGGTCTGTGCCCTTTGCCTCCGAAAAGAAATGAAGTATCATTTCTCGTTGCGCTGGCGCTTTGGAATTAAGGAGTTGCACTTTAGCAAGCTCGGGATCTTTTAAAACTAGATAGGGTAGCTTTTTTTCGGTAGTACTTTTACCCATTACCTCAAAGCGCTCAATAATTTCTTTTGAAAGTAAATTTGTAACCGCTCTAGTACAGCTTGTTATTCCCGATTGCTTGGTCAAAAACGATAGTTTTTGAGGAGCTTTTTCCAAAACCTCACAGATCAAATACTCAGAGTCAGTTAGTTCTAAATCTCTAAAATTTGTATCGAGAAGTGCAACTACAGATTCGCTCTCTAAGAGCAGGGTTGATGGCAAGGAAGCTCGCATTACTTCTCCAACAGAACAGAGATAATATTGGGCTATCCACTCCCAAAATTCAAATTGATTAGAGGTAAGTAACGGTTCCTTATCTAATACCTCCTCTATGGGTTTCACGGTATAATCAGGCGCTGTAAGCCCAATTTTATAAACTATTGCGGTGTAAAATTTACTACGACCAAAGGAAACAATAACGCGTTGACCTACTTGTAATACAGGAAGTTGATCCCAATAATAGGTGAACGGGCGATCAAGTGCGAGCGGTAAGACAACTTGAACAAACTGAATCATTCAGTTTTCGAATTTACCTCGTTTTTAATCCGAGCAAGAACTGCATTAAGTTCAAACCCTAATAACAAAATGTTCGAATTTAGCCAGAGATAGACCATAAGTATAAGTAATCCCCCAAGGGCCCCATAGAGCTCGTTATAACTTGCAAATTTATCGACATATACTCCAAAAAGGTATGAGGTAACCAGTAACAAAAGTGTAGTCATTAATGGCCCCCATGAGAAAAATGAAATTCGAGAGGCCCTTGAAGTACCAAAAAAATACAGCAGACTTGTGCCTATATATGACATCACTATTACAAGCAACAACGAAATTCTATTGGCGCTAAATCGAGTCTTGTCCAATCCGAATTCAACAATATAAAACTCAGAATATATATAGGCTACCGCTCCAATTATTATTCCTAATGATAATAATAGTCCGACCAAAACAGCATAGGCGTATTGTTTGAAGAAGTTTTGATTCAATTTAACATGATACGACTGATCGAATTGACTAAAGATTGAACTTACTCCATTTGCCACTAAGAAAATTGAAAGTACAAACGTGGTAGAGAGTAAACCGTCTGTTGATTGGTTTTTTAACTGTTCAAAAATTTGCGAGAAATACTCTGCAGTCGCAGCAGGAAGAAACGATTCGAGAAAGAGAAGCAGTTTTACGTCAAAAGCTCCATTAGTAGAATCTACTAGCGGAATCAAATAGGGAATAAGCGTTAACAAAAATATGAGTAGTGGAAAAAGAGCCATAAACAGACTAAAAGCTATCGAACTTGCTCTTGAGGTAAGCGCCCCTTTGATAATTCCTGAAATATATAAATCTAACAGATCGAACAACGAGAAGCCCGGATAACCCGGTAATTTAACAGACTGTAGTAACCTAGCGATTGGTTTTATCACGGGCCAGTTCAAAACTTTCTCAACTGAAAAATCCATGTCGATAACTAGGCTTATTTTTGAAGTTCTACGAATTTAGTAAAAATGAAAGTGACACTTCTCACCATTGGCAAAACAGATGATCGAATCCTTAAAGAACTTTTCGAGGGTTACCACAAAAAACTAAGCTATTATGCGCGTTTTCGTTACCTAGAATTGCCGGATATCACTAAGAATAAATCAACCGATATTGAAACTCAAAAAAGGTTAGAAGCCCAAAAGATAGTACTCCATACAGGAAAGTCATCAAGACTTATTTTGCTAGACGAAAATGGAACTAACTTCAGCTCACGAGAGTTCGCCACCTTTATCGAAAAACAAGGAATATCAGGCAATAGCGATTTAACCTTTGTTATCGGTGGACCATACGGATTTCATCCGTCTCTAAAAGAAAAAGCATATGCATTAATCTCGTTATCGAAAATGACGTTTACCCACCAAATGGTTCGGCTTATTTTTAGCGAACAACTTTATAGATGCTTTACCATTTTGAAGGGAGAACCCTACCACCACGATTAATACAGCACCCTAAAACGTATAGTATTTGGAATGTTTCTTAGTGCCTCTACCACTTCTGGATTGTAAGCTGTACTCACATCAGAGATTACATATCCAACATCTGGGTCAGTAGATAAATATTGCCCCACTAAATTCAGTTCATACTGAGCAAGAATTTTATTTATTGCAGCCATCACACCCGGCACATTATTGTGAATATGCAGGAATCTGTGACGATCTTCTTGTTGAGGTAGTCGGATATTTGGGAAATTAACGGCATCCTCAGTATTACCCGAATTGATATATCCCATAATTTTTTTAGGAACAAATCCAGCGATATCACGTTGTGCTTCAATGGTACTACCTCCAATATGAGGGGTAAGTATTACATTTTCTAGACCAATTAAAGGATTCTCATAGGATCCATTTTGTTTTGGTTCTGACGGAAACACATCAACAGCTGCACCAGCTATTTTACCTGCTTTCAAATGCTTGGCTAGGGCTTCAATATCCATCACAAAACCTCTAGAAAGATTGATTATGTATGCACCGTCTTTGCATAGAGATAGCTCTCGATCTCCAATTAGATTACGGTTCTGTGGATTATCATCAACATGCAGTGAAACTACGTCACTAATACGTAGCAGATCGTCTAAGCTAGTTACACGTTCAGCATTTCCAAGTCCTAAAGTGTCTTGAAGGTCATAAAAATAGACCTTCATACCAATGCCTTCTGCAAGAACAGAAAGCTGTTTTCCGATGTTTCCGTATCCAACTATTCCCAAAGATTTTCCTCTTACCTCTCTAGATCCTGCAGCCGTCTTATTCCAGAAACCTTTGTGCATTTCAGACGAGCGTTGGAAGGTAGATCGCATGAGCATAATGATCTGACCTAAAGCCAATTCGACCACAGATCGCGTATTGCTATAGGGTGCATTAAATACCACTACACCCTTATGCTTACAGGCATCAAGATCGATCTGAGTGGTACCAATACAAAATGCCCCGATA
Source organism: uncultured Flavobacteriaceae bacterium (assembly GCA_964618875.1). Classification (GTDB taxonomy): domain Bacteria; phylum Bacteroidota; class Bacteroidia; order Flavobacteriales; family Flavobacteriaceae; genus UBA3478. The sequence continues at coordinate 4,896 of CAZUBV010000022.1, read as the reverse complement.
ACTAATAATTTATCTGCAGCTTCAAGTACTGCAGCGGTAACTTTGGTTTTTGAGCGAATACCTAGCACATGAACCCCCTTAATCTTCTCAATGAGTTCACGTTCACCTAAAGCAGTTGAAACCAGTTCAACACTGTAACCATCATTTTCTAAACGCTCTAACGCGTCGGGATGTATATTCTCTAGGAGTAAAATTTTAATTCTATTCTTGGGGTAGGAAAAATTTCTTGGCAAATCGTTTATAAATAAAAATTCGTCTAATGTTTCAGTTACGTAATCGGCATGAGCAACCGCTTTATCTCTTTTGACATTTTCTGTGTAGGCAAAGAATTTTTTAGCCAGACCAGCCTCGCGCATGACGTAGTCAGAGTATCCGTCTCCGACCACTTGAACCTCTCCGGGAAGTGAAAGGTTTTTGAGACATTCTATTTTACCGTTATGTTTTGAAAGCGGATTTGCCTTATCAAAACCAATAATAAAACCATCATTATCGAATATGAAGGTATTAGCAAAAACACGCTCTTCTGGAATACTAAACTGGGCAACTATAGGTACAATAAATTCCTTGAAACCTGCCGATATCACATAGATTGAGGAGGCATGAGATTCAAAAAATCGTCTATTCGAAGCAAACGAAGGTGATATTTTATCTCGAAGTTCTTCTACTAATAGTTCGAGATGCGACCGGTGTGCTCTTAACAGCTGGATTCTTCGCTCCAGCGATTCAGTAAAAGAGATATCACCATCGATACCTAAGTTGGTAATGGCTTGAATTTGTTCTATGATCGCTTGACGGCTCGGATCATCAGCAAGTGAAATTTCGGCTAAGATATCAAGCGCCTCGACTCGAGTAATGGTGCTGTCAAAATCAAAGATATACGAGGTTGACACAGAGATTTAAATTGATGATTTGTCGCAAATGTAGCCTATTCTTTAAAAGTATACCGCTATTTTTGAATTCAGTTATGACACAGTTACCAACACTAGTTTTTGCCACATCGAACAAAGGAAAACTCCACGAGTTACAGCTTTTGTTAGGTCCTAAAATGAAATTAGTTTCTCTTGATGAATTGAATTTTTTCGAAGACATACCCGAAACCACGCCAACTCTCGAAGGTAATGCGGAACAAAAAGCTCGATTTATTTACAACCGTTTCGGTTTACCCTGCTTTTCGGATGATAGTGGATTATTTATTGAGCATCTAAACGGAGCCCCAGGGGTTGATAGTGCTCATTTCAGCGGTTCACGAGACGACAGTAAGAATATAGCTCATGTTTTAAGCTTACTCAAAGGTGTTACCAACCGTTCGGCCTACTTCAAAACCGTTTTTTGCCTAATAATTAATGATCTCACCTATTATTTCGAGGGTATCGTATCAGGTACTATTTCCGATCAACCCACAGGAACAGGGGGGTTCGGATACGATCCCATTTTTATACCGGAGGGATACACACAAACATTCGGCGAATTATCACCTTCTGTTAAAAAGGAAATTTCCC
>CAZUBV010000022.1:0-3297 GCA_964618875.1 uncultured Flavobacteriaceae bacterium | reverse complement strand
GGATACACACAAACATTCGGCGAATTATCACCTTCTGTTAAAAAGGAAATTTCCCATCGATCTAGAGCTACTAAACAGCTGGTTGAATTTCTTCAGAATCAATAAAACATCCTAGTAACCACTTATTTAGGTTACCTTTGCAGCTTAATACAACCTATGCAATCATTTACTACCCTTGGCTTAGACGAGGATCTTCTCAAAGCCATTGAACAATTAGGGTTTGAAACCCCTTCAGAAATTCAATCAAAATCAATACCCGCACTACTTGAAAAACCAATCGATCTTGTCGCGCTAGCGCAAACAGGTACAGGGAAAACAGCAGCATTCGGATTTCCACTGCTTCAAAAAATTGACACGAGTAACAAAGCCGTTCAAGGTTTAATTATAGCCCCAACACGAGAATTGTGTCTGCAAATTACCGCTGAACTGAAAAAATATGCAGCCTATAAAAAGGGTGTTAAAATTGTAGCCGTTTATGGCGGAGCCAGTGTTCGAGAACAAGCAGACTCAATTAGAGCTGGAGTTCAAATTGTTGTGGCAACACCCGGAAGACTACTCGATCTTATTCAACGAAAAATGTTGAAGATTGACCAAATCGAATACTGTATTTTAGATGAAGCTGATGAAATGCTCAACATGGGCTTTTATCAAGACATTAAGTCGATTTTGAGCTATACTCCTAGCGAAAAATTAACCTGGCTCTTCTCGGCCACAATGCCTGCCGAAGTCGCAGAAATTGCTCGCGAGTTCATGGATAAACCTCTTGAGATCACCGTGGGGAGTAAAAACGAAGGCGCTACCACAGTGAGTCACTTTGTATACACGGTAAGTGCTCGAAATAAGTACGCTGCCCTAAAACGAATCGTTGACAGTGATCCACAGTTATTCGCTGTAATATTTTGTAGAACCAAAAGAGAAACTCAAAAAATCGCTGAACAGCTAATCGAAGACGGTTATAACGCAAGTGCACTTCACGGAGATTTAAGCCAGAATCAGCGTGACCTGGTAATGGCGGGTTTTAGAAAGCGACAAATTCAGATTTTAGTAGCAACAGATGTAGCTGCTCGTGGAATTGATGTAGATAATATTACACATGTAATTCACTACCAATTACCGGATGAACCTGAGACGTACAATCACCGAAGTGGAAGAACGGGTAGAGCTGGAAAAACAGGACACTCTCTTTGTCTTTGTGCACCCGGAGATCGTCGAAAAATCGAACAATTCGAGCGCAAACTAAAGAAGAAATTCGAACACCTTGAAGTACCATCAGTTAATGGCATCATTGAGAACCAACTACAAAGTTTAGCCAATAAACTGCGCGACACAGAAGTAGATTCTAGTATTGAAAGTTATATTCCACTTCTTGAACAAACGCTTAAAGACGTTGATCGCGAAACGCTAATCCGCAAGGTATTCGGAGAGGCCTACAACCGCCTAGCACAATACTATCTTAAAGAAAACTTCACTGCATCGAGCCCAGAGACCACAAAAGAATCTAGGTCAAATCATGGAGAAGTACGTTTCTTCATTAGTTTAGGTGAACGAGATGGTTTTGACTGGAGATCGATGAAAGATTACCTCAAAAAATCGCTAGGCCTAGACCGTGACGAAATCTTCAAAGTAGACACCTTGAATAATTTCTCTTTCTTCAATGTAGATGCTGCACTTTCAGAACTTGTTTTTGATACTTTCAAAGGCGTTGAGCATAATGGATATTCGGTAAACGTAGAACTTACAAAGGATACGGGTAACCCTAAAAAGAAATTTAATAAAGGTGGACCTACTACAAAGCCATCAAGAAATTTCTCAAAAAACACGAAAAAGGCACCTGCAAAACGCAATAGAAAAGGTTTTTATTAAAATCAAGTTAATTGCTAAGAAACGTTAGTGAATTTGTAATTTAATCACTTGATTCGCGTGCTGTGAAAAAGAGATTTGTACTCATTCTACTAACGTTTTTTATTTGTAGTGTCGCCACTGCTCAAAATCAGGCTATTGAATCAGTCGATTTAAAGGCAAAGGTTATTAGTAGTTCCAACAGCCTTCCGCTTGAAGGTGTTCATGTTATTAATTTAACTAAAGTTGTCGGAACCATTACAGATTTAGCTGGCCAATTTACCATTGAAGCGAGTTTAGGAGACACCTTATATCTCACGTATCTAGGCTTCAAATCCGAAAAAATCAGGGTATCAAACGACCTCATTCGTTTGAAAAACAATTCCATTACCCTCACCGAACTTGCATATGCACTCGAAGAAATTGTTGTGCGCCCATACCAGCTTACAGGCTATTTAGAAATAGATGTTCGCAACCTCCCTATTTCTAGTGCGTTTCAATACAGCATATCTGGACTTAATTTCAGTTACGAAGGCAGATCAAAATCCGCATCAAAGCAGCTGAATGCGGTGTTAAGTGGACCGGTTAGTTTTATAAAGAACGTGTTTTCAAAGAAGGAACTTCAGTTTGAAAAACTGCCGAACATGAAGCAAGACAAACAGATTCGCGAATTACTTGCCACTAAGTTTGATCGAGAAACCCTAAGTGCACTGCTTCAAATTGACAAAGAAGAAATAAGCCGTATACTGAATCAATGCAGTTATTCGACTAGTTTTATTCAAGACGCTAATGATCTTCAAATATTAGACGCTATTAGCCAGTGTTATGAAGAATATAAAGTACTTAATCGATAATCTAATGAAACCTACTTCTCTTTATTTTTTAATACTTCTTACAGCAGGGTTGATAGTAAGTAGTTGTAATGAATCTTCAAACAATCGGTCTGCATCCGATAGAGCCGATGCTGTTTCTCAGGATTTTAACTGGAAGACTGCTAACGTATATTTTTTATTGACCGACCGATTCAATAAAGGAAACTCAGAAACAGGGCGCACAGATGTACCAGTAGCCACTGCAACCTTGAGAGGTTTTGAAGGCGGCAACCTAAAGGGAATAACCGAAAAACTAAACGAAGGTTATTTTGAAGATTTAGGAGTCGATGCCATTTGGATGACCCCATTTGTCAGACAAATTGATGCCCCAACCGATGAAGGTACTGGGGTAACCTACGGATACCACGGTTATTGGGCAAAAGATTGGACCAATCTAGATCCGAATTTTGGAATCTATGACGAGCTCAAAGAACTTGTAGATACAGCTCATTCCAAAGGCATTAAGATTGTTATGGATGCCGTACTGAACCACACAGGGCCTGTTACAGATAAAGACCCGGTTTTTCCTGAGGATTGGGTGCGTCAAACCCCGCCTTGTGATTTCTCAAACTACGCAGGCACAGTT